>PFCO01000004.1 GCA_002772995.1 Candidatus Niyogibacteria bacterium CG10_big_fil_rev_8_21_14_0_10_46_36 | reverse complement strand
ATTGCACCGGCGTCTGGAGGTTATGAGCCTCCCGAGGTACTACTCCTCCACCCCGCGATGTAATTGTTATCGTACAACAAATTTACTGTTTCCGCAAACCTTCTTTTTAAGTACTCCCAAAAACTCTTGCTTCTTTGTAAAAAATATGGTACTCTTTACAGATGAACAAAAACCCTCAAACAATAAACGAAGATTTTGTGACTTCTGAAATTTTTCTCGCCAACTATAATAAAACTATCCCCAAAAGCTTTCCACGCGCAACAACTAAGGCATTAGAACAGTTTAGGAATATATACCCGAATCTCTTCAAAAACTCCGACGAATGGTCCATACGCAAACACCGCAAACGCTTTATGGATTGGATTTCTTCACACTAAAAACACATACAGCCTCCTTTCGGGGGCTTTTGTGTTCCGTGTGTTTTTCGTATAATAAATATGTACTTTTTATTATTCACTATTTCAAACTATGGCATTATTTTACACAGGAAAGGGAGACAAAGGAAAAAGCAAAGTCGGCAAAAAGCAGATGGACAAAGGCAGCTTTGAGGCAGAGCTCTTAGGGATGCTTGATGAGCTTAACAGCCTTTTAGGCCTTATTAAATCTCAAAAGGAACTCCCGAAAGACTTGCGGAAACACCTGGGAGGCGTGCAAGAAAAAATATTCATCATACAGGCGCATATCGCCGCCCTTATCTTTAAGGGAAAGGAATCCGCGCGCATTACAAAGGGTCATATCAAGGAACTAGAAGCAATCATTGAAGCGCTTGAAAAAGAAATAGAACCAGCAAAGAAGTTTGTTATTTCCGGGGAGCACGAAGTATCAGCATGGCTTGATTACGCCCGCGCCGTAACCCGAAAAGTGGAGCGGGAGGTTGTGCGATTCAAGAAGAAAAAAGAAGTATCCCCCGAGACTGTCGCGTTCTTGAACCGCTTGTCCAGTTTTCTCTTCGCGCTTGCGCGAAGTGAGATGAAAAAATCAGGCAAAAAGGAAAAACACCCGAAGTACAAATAAAACGAAAATAAAAAATCTGGGGCGTCTGCTCCAGATTTTTTTAAAACTTTGATTTTATATGATGTCGTGTCCGCTTCTTGTTGTATGGTTTCGTCAGGCAGGCATCTTTCTGAACCATTTACCCAGCAGAACGCCCCCGGTAATACCGGCAAGAAATAGGAATATGGTAAAAAACCGTACAAAATGAAGAGTGCTTATGTCAAACGCTGCAAGCGCATCTCCCACAAAATGGAGCCCCGTTATTATATAAAGTTCCATTAAAACAAGAAGCACTCCCACCGTTCCCATAAAGCCTGCTGGAAATCCTATCAGATAAGAAAACACCCTCATTTTTTTCATCTCCTTTTTTTAATTTACTGCGCGCATCATAACTCTTTTTATGCAAAAAATCAATCTTTACGCATACTGTAAAAGAAACACGCGCCAGCCAACACTCCTTCCGCGGCAAGCCACAACCTAAATGTATTCAAACTCTTCAAGGCCCTTTTTAAAAAGGTCTATTGTGTATTCTGCTTCGCTCTTTGTAACCGCCGTTTCGGGCTCGTGCGCTATACGGTTTCGGAGCTTATGGGCTTTCCAGACCGCCTGGAGCGATTCAAAATCACTCGGCTCTATCTGCTTTAAGCGATCGCCCATCGTTATTCCTTCATACCCCATGCGCTTCAGTAGATCATCCATTATGGAGTCTGCTTCAATAACCGCAAGCTTCCAATCAGATGGGTGATTCGACTGCATTCTTTTCTCAACATTCTCCCATCTTCCTTTGCGTTCTTCTCTGGGGAAATGTTCCGTACGAATAAATTCAGTAATCTCACGGAGAACACGCCACCGGACTATTTCCTGAGTCTTTATCACCACTGCAATAATAGCGGTTACCGCCGTAACCGAAACAACGATGGCTATCGCCTTCCACCAAAAGACTACCTCCGAGACTGTCTGTAAAAATCCTTCCATACCCAGTATATATTAATTATACCGCTCAAGTGCTTTTCCTGCATCAAAAAGCATTGGTTCCCCAAACCATGGCGCAATAAGCTGCATGCCAAACGGAAGCGTTGCGCCATTGCGTTCTCCAGTGCCAAATGGCACGGATAATGCGGGGACTCCCGCCAAATTCGCAGACACCGTAAAAATATCTGACGCATACATCTTCACCGGGTCATCCGACTTTTCGCCGAACGCAAACGCTGGGGACGGCGTAGTCGGTGTAAGAAGCATATCCACCTCGCCAAAGACTCGCTTAAAGTCGGCAATAAACCGCGCCCGTACTTTTTGAGCGCGCGCGTAATACGCGTCATAATATCCGGCGGAAAGAATATAAGTTCCTAAAAGAATCCGCCGCTGCGCCTCACCACCAAATCCCTTGCTGCGGCTTTCTTCATACATCTCAAGAAGATTTTTCCCTTTGTGAGAAAACCCGTACCGAACGCCGTCAAACCGCGCAAGATTTGATGACACTTCGGCAGGCATAATGACATAATACAGCGGAAGCGCGTACGATGTGTACGGAAGCGATACTTCTTTCGTTATATGCCCTTCTTTTTCAAGAACTTCACGCGCACGCATCCATACATCTTTCATGTCAGCGTCAACAAGTTCCGTATCTAATCCATATTCCTTCGGGATACCGATAACGAGCTTTTCTTTTTTTGCATGCTCTTTGGATGAGACTGTGGTTGCATCTTTTTCGTCTTTTCCGCGGATAACATTATATATGAGCTCCGCATCATTGACCGTCCCCGTAAGCGGGCCTATCTGATCTAAAGAAGACGCCATCGCAATAAGGCCGGAACGGGAAACCGCGCCATATGTGGGTTTCATCCCCACAACGCCGCAGAATGCCGCAGGCTGGCGGATTGACCCGCCTGTATCTGAACCAAGCGCTGCTAATGCCATACCCGCAGACACCGCAGCCGCAGAACCTCCTGACGACCCGCCGGGTACCCGTTTTGTGTCATGTGGGTTTTTTGTGGGACCGAATGCCGAGTGTTCGGTGGATGAGCCCATTGCAAATTCGTCCATGTTTGTCCTCCCCAAAAATACCGCGCCTGCGTCACGGAGTTTTTCTACAACATACGCATCGTACGACGCAATATATGGTTCTAATATGTTTGAAGCGGCAGACGCGTGCTTGCCCCGGATAAGCATATTGTCTTTTATCGCAAACGGCACGCCTTCAAGCACCCGCGGTTCCGCGCCCGACGCCAGCCGCTCGTCTATTTCTTGTGCGCGCTCAAACGCGTCATCAAATACTTCAAGATACGCGTGCACCCCTTTGTCCTTCTTTTTTATTTCTTCAGCATACATCCCGACAAGCTCCCGCGCGGAAATATCTTTGTCATGAAGAGCTTTTTTAGCGTCAGCTATGGTAAGCGTATTAAGATCGATAAGCGCCATATTATTTTTCTAAAACATTTTTTACCTTAATATAGCCGTCTTCCTCCATGGGTGCCGCAGCAAGCAAACGCTTTATAAGTTCGGTGTCTTCTGTGTTTTCTTTTGTATCGCCCCGCAAACTTGATGTGAGATGTTCAAAGTGTGTAAATGTTTCATCTCCCACATCGGCTTCCTGTAATGTCTTTACATATTCCAAAATCGCTTGCAGGTCATGTGCAAGATTATTCTTATCCCGTTCGTTTATATGTATCCGCGCAAGACGCGCAAGATGTTCTATTTCTTCTGCTGATATCATGCTTGTTACCCTACTATCTTTAAAAATTCTTTTTCCGTGAGCACCTTTACTCCCAGTTTTTTTGCCCGTTCTATCTTTGAGCCCGGGTCATCTCCCGCGACGACATAATCCGTTTCTTTAGAAACACTCGAAGACACATTGCCCCCAAGATCCCGTATTCGTGTCTTTGCGTCATCCCGGATCATAGAAGACAAGGTGCCCGTTAAAACAAAAGTTTTCCCCTTAAGCTTCGTCCCTGCCGTTTTCTTATAATGCGTTATTGTAACATGTTTGAGGAGCTTCTTTAAGACGCTTTGATGATGCGGATCATGAAACCAATCATAGATACTTTGCGCAACAACACCGCCTATGTTCGGTATAGACTCTATATCCTTAAAAGACGCGGACCGTATAGCATCAATGCTGCCAAAATGGCCCGCAAGATCGTATGCCGTTTCTTCTCCGACATGCAGAATGCCGAGCCCCAGAAGAAACCGCGGAAGGTCTATGGTGGTACGCTTGTGTATCGCACGGATAAGATTTTCCGCCGATTTCTCACCAAACCGTTCAAGCGGTGCTACATCCCCTTCTTGTAGCTCAAAAAGATCCGGTGCATCTTGGATAAGTCCGTTATCCAGAAGTGCGTCAATAATTTTGGGGCCAAGTCCATCAATATCAAAAGCGGCACGGGATGCAAAATGATACAAATGTTCGCGGTGCCGTGCAGGGCATGTGCTGTTCGTGCAGCGATGTATTGCGCCATCCTTTGTTACTGTGCGCGCGCATACGGGGCATGTATGCGGCATATGGAAATGCTTTTCTTTTCCCGTCCGCATGCCTTTTACCACTTCGCGCACATCAGGAATAACATCACCGGCGCGCCCTACGATCACCGTGTCGCCAACGCGTACATCCAGACGTTTTATTTCGTCTTCATTGTGAAGCGTTGCCCTGCTTACTGTCACCCCGCCCACAGATACCGGCCGGAGATGCGCGACAGGCGTAAGAGCGCCCGTCCGCCCAACCTGCACTACTATATCTTCAACAACCGTTGTCGCTTCTTCTGCGGCAAATTTGTAGGCAATGGAGCCGCGCCGCGCTTTTCCCACCGCGCCAAGCTTGTCATACAGCATATTGTCATTGATAGTCACCACTATGCCATCTATCTCGTACGGGAGCGTACCGCGCTTTTTTTCCCATTCGTTCCGGAACGCAATAACATCATCTATCGTGTGAAGCGCTTTCCCGTGAGAGTTTGTCTTAATGCCAAAGCTCCGGAGCGCTTCGTATTCAGCGCTTCGCGAGGGGTATGCCTTCAGATATGCCGCATCATTCGGTTTGCCGACAATGCCATACGCAAAAAAATCCAGCTTGCGGCGGGCGGTTATCTTGGGATCGAGCTGGCGGATGGAGCCCGCGGCCACATTGCGCGGATTTGCATACGCTTTTGCACCTTTCTTTTTCTGCTCTTTGTTTATGCGCTCAAATTCCTTTTTGCTCAAAAATACTTCGCCGCGGAGAATGAGCGTCTTTGGAAAATCACCGCGCAATGTTAATGGAATCGCTTCTATTGTTTTTATGTTCTGCGTTACATCCTCTCCTATCTTTCCGTCTCCCCGGGTTGCCGCCTGCACAAGACTTCCGTCCGCATAGGCAAGCTCTACAGCAAGACCATCCATTTTTAAATCACAATAAAATAACTGCTCGCTTTTCCGAAGCGTCCGGTGTAATTTGTTTTCTACGCGTAAAAGCCAATCGTGCATGTCTTGCGGGCTAAATGCATCCTCAAGAGAGAACATGGGCGACACATGCGCTACTTTTTTAAATTCTTTTAACGCTTCGCCGCCTACGCGCTGTGTCGGCGAATCGGGGGTGCGAAACTGCGGGAACGCATCTTCAAGCGTTTTTAGTTCACGCTTAAGGGAATCAAGCGCGGCATCAGAAATCTCCTGCCGGTCAAGGACATGATACAAATACCGATGATGCTCTATCACCTTTTTTAATTTGTCTATCCTTTTTTTTGCTTCTGCTCGGTCCATACAAAGAAATATACGAAATTACATGTAATTTCGTATCGTTCCCCCTTTTACCCATGATTTATTAATACTGCGCCTGCAATCCGCGCTCAACAACGAATCCTTCGGTGCAGGTGTTGTGTCCGCGCGAACGGATAGTAGTTAATATCCGTTTATTGGGCTCATTCCCTGTTGTGCATCCGCCGACATCGCTTACACATGATTTGGTAACCGTAACCTCAAAGGCGCACGACCCGTTATCTAGCGTCAAATTATTTAATACGCTTGTTTCTGCTCCTCCCACAGTAAAGTCCTGCCCATTACAAGTAATAACGGACGGCGGCGTATCGCTTGCAAACGAGCCCTGCACAAAATCCCAATAAATCGCGCATTCAACGCCTGTATTTGCACCGTAAAACGCAAGGCGGGATTCGCGCGCGGATGTTGAAAGCGATATCTCACGCACAATAATGCCAAATACGCTCAAACTGATAGCCAGCACAATGGAAATGACAAGCAACGACAAAAGCAGCGTAAACCCCGCTTTGTTATGCCGCTTTTTGTATTTTAAAAAATTCATATTACGAATCGAGCAAGCGCTGGCTTAATGTAGTTTGTAAGTCAATCGTGATAACCGTGCCTTTCACCGTTGCGCTTCCCCGCGCAGCGATAATAACCCGGGGCTGAAGATTGTCGCCTACACCCGAACCCAGAACATAAAATGTAAGGCGGTCTATGGAGATGTTTTGGGAAGTCACCGGGAAAAATTGGGCATCAATCTCACTCCATCGCTCAATCTGGCCGTTCCGGAGCTGATACGATACGACTTCTCCCCGCGAGTTAAAAAAAGTAAACGACGGACCGCCCGCTCCGCAGTCACGAGGGGTTGTGGTTACTTCATCGATAGAAACACCGCAATGGTACGAATACCCAAGGCGTGATTCTTTTGACATGGTCTCGAGCGCAAAACGGATGTTGTCTTGGATGTTCTGGATTGCTATCGCGCGTTTTTGCGCTGCAGAGATGCTCAAAATAGAACTCACAGACAACAACATTGCTATTGAAAACACGCCTATCGCGACGATCATTTCTATGAGCGTAAAGCCTTCTTTTTTTTGTTTGATGATGCGCAGTAAAAATTTCATATTAACGCCAATTAAATAAATGGTCTTCAACAGCAGCCTGACGGATTCCTCCAAGCTGCTCCCATTCCACAATCACTTGCACCTTGGCCTCCCGTTCATTTTCAATCTCATCCAAAATAACTGTCCGTCTAAAAATAGTTTCTTCTCCGGAGCCATATCCGTATAAGCCATCACTGCCAATTTTGAGCAAAGCACAAGCACCGCCGCAGCCGGAAATTTGGTTTGCGGGGACATCAATCTTGCAGGTTGGGTTAGAGCACAGGGGATCGAGTCCCTGTAACCAATTTGCCCCCGAAAAACTATTTGAAGTAACCCGGTTGTTAATATATTCCAGCGCCTCTTCAGCCAAAAAATATGCGGCTGTTTGATTGCGCGCGAGGGACGCACTTCGGATACTGCTTGATGCAAGCGTTAGCGGACCTACAGTTGCAAGCACCAGTACGGATATCGCAACAATAGTCTCAAGCAGCGTAAACCCCCCTTGCATATACTTTTGATTTTTCTTTGGGAACATATCCATAATTATCGAATCTCAATCTGCCCGGTAATCCATCCGATTATTTCTCTGGTATAATTCTCTCTCGGCGTCTGAATAGTAATACTGAATACCGGATGCCCGCCATCAGTACTCCAAATCGTTATGGTTGGATCGGGACGCAAATAAACAATATCCACCCACGGAAGGCTGCAATTACCCGGGGGTGATGTCTCTGTATCAACGCATATTGCGATTATTTCGGGCGCTTTTTCTATAAAAAAGTGGTCAATTTCTTCAGACACGCCGTCGTAGACAAGATTATTATTGTCGTCCGAAAAAAGAATATATTCGCGCGGAGTTGACGCGTCAAAATGGACCCCAAAGCCTGGGAACACGCCAGAACCCTCTGATGATTCGCGCACCGCAAGCGCGAGGGTTTCTGCTTCTCGCAAGGAAAGGGCAATCTCTTGCGCAGTGCGCTCAAGCGCAACCCGCTCCGAAAAACCCGGATAGTCCGCAAGAATAACGCTTGATATGATAACAAAAATAGAGATGACTACCACGAGCTCCATCAAAGTAAATCCTGCAGTGTGTACAGGCATGTTCCGAAAAATATGTCGCATATTGCTTATTTTTATTATACCCCGTTACAAATACAGGGTAAATGAATACATGCATTGCTGCATATCAGGCGCTCAATAGCAATAGAGCTGTCTATTCCGATACATTTTTAACGGGGCAAGCCGCTCATGAAAAGAGGCCTATATACCACGCGAGAATGTTGCTTCCTGCAAGAAAACTCACGAACGCCCCCGCAAATAAAAACGGCCCGAATGGCACCTGGGTCTTAAACCCCGCTCTCTGAAATGCCAAAAGCACTACGCTTATCACCGTGCCGAAAAGAAACGAGAGCATAAGCGCCAATAGCAGCATATACGGGGAAAGAAGCGGGGCAATTGCAATGACAAACTTTGCATCTCCCAACCCCATCCATCTCCCGCGGGAAACGAGCCATAAAAAAAAGAAAAACAAAAACCCAAGCACAGCAACGCCCAGTTGATACGCGATGCTTTCCAGAGAGCACCCGGCGTTTGCGAACTGGCACCCTAATGCAAACCCGCCTACCCCGAACGCAAACGCAACCGCAAGCAACACATCAGGCAATATCATGTGCCGGATATCGTATAGGGCGGCAATCCATAAAAAGAACCAGGCAACAGTAACGCATAGTATATATAAAAAGAGGCCAAACGATATAAAAAAGGGAGGATGAATATACAAAAAAACGAGCAAAAAAAGAAGCCCGCTCCCGAATTCTACGAGCGGGTATTGCCAAGAAATACGGCTTTTACAGTCACGGCACTTTCCCTTGAGTGCAAAAAACGAAAGAAGCGGGATAAGATCGAACCAACGGATGGGTTTTCCGCACGAAAAACACCGGGAGCCCCTTCGTACCAGGGACTCTCCGGTGTTTAAGCGTAATAGTATGACGTTTGCAAAACTGCCGAATATCAATCCGAATAGAAATGCAAAGAACGTCATGAGATTATGCGGCCAATTACGGACCGATATCGTAGCAGTAAGAACCTTGGTTTGTTCCTGCTGTTCCTGAACATGCAGCAGTATCAACGCCCCATGTTCCGGTACAACCGGTTGGAGCTGCGTTCAAATCGCTTGATAGCGCTGGGTTGGCACTGTCTTCCAATGCTGCTCCTATGTGGTATATGGTGGAACTGCACTGTTCATACGTGTATGCCGCGCTCAGTGGGTCAGTCGGGACCTGCGCAATGTATGTCGGGTCAAGTGCATCCAAGTTTGCGGGGTACGAGCGAGTTGCGTCAAAATACAACTCAAGCGCAAGCTGGATTTGCTTGATGTCTGCGACACGGCGTGCATCCCTAGACTTCAATCGTGCGCTGTTCAAAGACGCAAGAACAACAGAAGCCAAAATACCAATGATTGCAATAACAACCAAGAGCTCAATCAAGGTAAAACCTGCTTTGCCGTTTGTCTTAGAAGTAAACATAAAAGTGATGGTAAATTAAAACGACTTTTTAATAAATAATAAAAGAGAACGACCTTATTAAAGCTTTAACAAGGCAAGATATTGCCTTACCCCCATTATATAAGAAAACACAGCAAAAAAATCCGTATGGTGTGGATAAACCCGCCCTAAATAGAACTTGAGATATTGTAGATTGGTACGATAACTGACGCAACCAAAAGCCCGACTCCTAACCCCAGCACCAAAATAAGCATCGGCTCGATAAGGTTGATAAGGTTGTCAACGGCATTATTTACCTCTTGGCGGTAAAATTTGGACAGCGTTGCTAAAATAAAGTCCAGCTTGCCGGTTTCTTCTCCTACTTTTATCATTTGGGACACCAAACGCGGCACTTCGGAGTACACAAAAAGCGATTCGGAAATTGATGCTCCCGCGCGTACCGCCTCCCGTGCATCATAAATAATATTCCGGTATACCTGGTTTCCAACAACATCCCCGGTAATCTCAAGCGCGCGCACAATGCTCACTCCTCCTGCAACAAGCGTCTGTAAGTTGTCCGCAAACCGCGCCATATAGAGTTTCCGGTACAGTTCGCCGATATACGGTATCTGTAGCTGTAGATTTGAGATGGTTTCTTTCCCTGTCTTTGTCTGGGTGTATCTCCACAATCCGAGAATGCAAAGAATCAAAAGTACCAGCAAAAACACACCGTAATGTAAGAAGAAATTGGATAGGGTAATAACGATTTGCGTATAGAGCGGAATCGGCTGGCCCGAATCTATGATGATGGAGGACAACCGAGGAATAACAACAGTCATCATAAGAATCATAACCACAAGAAACGCGGAAAGGATAAACGCCGGGTAGATCAGGGCGTTGCGCACACGGTTTGTCAGCTGATAGGAGCGATCTAGATAATCTGCCAAAAAAGAAAATACCTTCTCAAGCTCTCCTGACTCTTCTCCTGCGCGCACCATGTTTACATAAAAATCAGAAAACACCTTAGGATGACGCGCCATTGCCTGAGACATCGGTAGCCCTCCCTGGATATCGTCCAGCACATCGCGTAAATTCTTACGCAGCACATTGCTTGGCGCCTCTGATACGAGAATCTTAAACGACTCAACAACAGGAACCTTAGCCTCAAAGAGCGTTGAGAGCTGGCGCGAAATGATAACGACATCGCGCAACTTTACCCGCTCAAAAAACGCTGAGAATTTTTCAGAAAACGATATATCCCCCTCCGTCGCCGTAACCGAAACAACAATCAAATTGTTGCGCTGCAATGCAGATACCGCGAGATCAGAGGTAGGTGCCTCAATGGTGCCTCTGCGAATATCTCCTTGTTCTGTTTTTGCTTCGTAGTTAAAAAGCATGAGCTATACTATTATCGATTATATTTTTTCTTCGAGCATTTTTGGATTTAACGAGTACGAGCGCGCGATATCAATCGTAATTTCGCCCTTACGCACAAGATCAAGCAATGTCTGATCCATGCTAATCATGCCTGACTCTGAACCGGTCTCTATCACTAAATCAAGCTCGTGAATCTTATTTTCGCGGATCAGGTTTTTTACCGCAGTTGTAGAAATAAGAAACTCATACGCGGGGATTAAGCCTCCCGAAATGCGCGGCAATAATCGCTGAGAAAATACCCCGAGGAGCGTGTTTGCAAGCTGTGAGCGAATCTGGTTTTGCTGTGCGGGCGGGAACGAGTCTATGATACGATCTATGGTCTGCGCTGCGTTGTTTGTATGCAATGACGAAAAAATAAGATGCCCGGTCTCTGCCGCAGTGACGGCAGCGGATATTGTTTCGTGGTCGCGCATCTCTCCAATCATCGCCACATCAACATTCTGGCGGAACATACTCCGGAGTGCTGTACTGAAGCTACGCGTATCAAGACCGACTTCGCGCTGATCTACAATAGACTGGTCAGGAGTAAAGATATACTCAATAGGATCTTCAACGGTGATAATGTGCTCGGTCCGCTCATGGTTAATCATATCTACTATTGCCGCAAGCGTGGTTGATTTGCCATGTCCCGTGGGCCCTACTACTAAGAAAAACCCCTGCTGCTTGTGTGCAAATTCCGAAAGGATTGGCGGGAGCGCAAGCTCTTCTATTGTGCGTATCTTTACCGGGATTAAACGCATGGCAATGCCTACATATCCCCTCTGGAAAAAGCCGTTCACACGGAATCGCGCCTTATCCTCAAACATGAATGAGAAGTCTATTTCATCGTTCTGTTCAAAGTGCTGCTGTTTTTCGGGCGAGAGCATCGTATACAAAATGCCTCTCGTATCATCGGGAGTAAGAACTTCTGCCGTCCTCATCTTAATAAGCTCTCCGGCGATACGGAGCGTTGGGTGGCGGGCTGCCGTAATATGCAAATCAGAAGCGCCGGTTTTCAGCACTTCGAAAATAAATTGCTCAAGCAGTTTTGAATAATCTTTTGTAGGCATATATTCTCTCGGGATTGGATAAGACTATATTTGTAATAATGATTCTATTTTATCTACTATTTGAGATGGTGTGTGACTCACCTTTACGAAATACCCGTGTGCGCCCATACGCTTTCCTTTTTGGATGTCATGCTTATCCGAAACATTGCTCAACATAACGATAATGCCGCCCCTCATCAGTTGTTCCTGCTGGATCTGCGCAAGAACCTCAAAACCGCTCTTCCGGGGCATAATTACATCAAGCGAAACCACATCGGGCCGGAATCCATTGCGGAGCTTTTCTACGCCTTCTTCTCCGTTCATCGCAACCTCTACCTCAAACCCTGCTTCGCGGAATCGTGACGCGTATACATCCAGTAAAAAGTCATCATCATCCACGATAAGTATTTTTTTTATATCCTTCTTTGCCATACGCGCTTCTTTATGGGCCAACAGTCTGCCACCCCGCGCTCTTCCCTAATACGGTGTCTGTTTCTAAATGATACTGAATGGTATATGACACTCCGTCGGTAGATTCATAACAAAATACATAATCTCCCGGGTCTCCGCATGTTCCGGTAACCGGGCCAAGCGGGTCGGTTGGAGCAGCATTGAACGCGCCATCACCCACCAATGCAGCTGAAAGACAGTCGGTAGTGCCGTTTATGACAACCTCGGAACAGATTGGATAACGAAGATGCGTTACATGATACAAATCAAGGCCGTTTTGAAGCTGCTTGATGCTTTCCTCCCTGTTTGCGTCCCGAGAATTTGAACGAAATCCTCCCGTTTGCACAAAAACGAACGATGCAAGCATACCAATAATCGCAAGCACAACCAAAAGCTCAAGGATAGTAAATCCTCCGGCGGACATGACATTCTTTTTCTTGTGTGCAAGCATGTGCCTTTGGTATTGATTAAGCTTTGGCGCCTTCATCGCCTTCTTCATTATACACTGGTTGCGCAACAGCCGCTAATTCTTCCATACCAATCATCCCCTGAAGCACTTTAAGCACTCCGTCCTGGCGCATACTTATCATATTTTGGCGATGCGCTTCTTTTTCAATGCGCGGAGACGATGGGTCGTCTGAAAGAATAATCCCCTCAAGCTCCTTAGTCATCGCAAGTACTTCAAAGATGCCCACTCGCCCCTTTGTCCCCTTTGGGCAGGTCGCTGAGGGCTTTGCCTGATAGATTGCCTTCGGCATTGTTGTGCTCTTTTTGATGTCGGCAGGCATGCTATCTATCTCCTCTTGAAGACTTGCCGCAAGTTTTCCCTGGATAGGCACCTCCCGTTTTGAATCCTCGCAAAGCACCTGCACAAGACGCTGACCGATAGCAAGAATAAGCGTTGGCGCTATCAGGTACGGGTCTACACCCATGTCTATCAAACGCGGGATAACACCGATTGCATTATTCGTGTGAAGTGTTGAAAGTACCAAATGACCGGTCAATGCCGCGTGAATAGCGAGCTGGGCTGTTTCTTTATCACGAATCTCACCGACCATAATAATATCAGGGTCCTGGCGGAGAATTGAGCGGAGCCCTGTAGCAAATGTATAGCCGATTTCCGGGCGTACTTGAGATTGATTAACCCCCGCGATATTATATTCCACTGGATCTTCTAAGCTCACAATGTTTGAACCTTCTTTGTTTAACAGCTGGAGCATTGTATAGAGCGTTGTTGATTTTCCTGATCCAGTAGGCCCGGTTACAAGGACCATGCCATACGGACGTTTTAGTTCTTCGGTTACTACCGCAAGATTTCTCCCCATAAGACCGAGTGCGTTGAGATCTTTTACGCCTTTTTCCGGATCAAGGATACGAAGTACGACTTTTTCCCCAAAGTTCGTAGGGAATGTAGAAACACGAAAGTCGATGTTCCTGCCCTGTACCCGCGTTGAAAAGCGTCCGTCCTGCGGCTTTCGCTTTTCATCAAGCTGCATATTCGTGAGAATCTTTATGCGTGCGACTATCGCATCATGCACTTTCATTGGAAGCAATAAACTTGTATGCAGCACGCCGTCAACACGAAAACGCACGCGCAGCTTATCACGGCCCGGCTCAATATGAATGTCTGATGCGTTTCCTTCTGTTGCGTGCCGGATAACAACGGCAACCATCCGGGTTACCGGCGCCTTTTCACTAAATGTGTCTTCTTCCTTCTCTTCTTTCACTTCCGTTTTGTAGCGTTTCCCTTCTTCAACCATAACGCTCTCAAGCTCTCCCAGCACCTGCGTCACTTCGCTCCCGAGTGATTTATATTCCTCAAGAATTTTTGTAAAGTCAGAACGCGCAATCAAAAACACCTTAAACGCAACATTGAATTTTGTCGCTATAAACTGCACCGCTTCGCGCGCCTCAATGTCGGTAGGGTCAAGCATGCCAACCTCAAGAACCCCGTCGGCAACTCCGAGGGGAGCCATTTGATAGTGCTTTGCCGCATCAAGAGGTATAAAACGGAGAACATCTCCCGGAACTTGCGTTCCTTTCAGATACCGGAATGGAACGCCCAATACATCCGATTTCGCTTTTAAAAAATCTTCTTCGGAAACTCCCCGTTCAAATACTTCCCGCTCAATATCGGCATCAGTCGCGGCTTTGTTTGCAATATCAGAAACCGCATCCGATTCAATGAGCTTTTTTTCGGCAAGCGCATTTAAAATTCTGGTGTCAGCCATAAAGCCTGTAGTATATTATATTGTTATCTTGGCTCAAACGGGTTTATCGCCCCGCGCTCCGCCGGTATATTCACTTGCACCCCGGAGTCAATGAGACTCTGGTATACCGGATCCTGAAAGAACGATGTATCAAACTTTAGCCCTTTGAGCGTCCGCAATAGCGCAAGAAACTGTATCCGTTGCTGGTTTGAGGGGCCTTCAACGCGCGATATACCCTCATTGCCGGTAGTCGGCGATTGAGAATACCAAATATACGCAGTGCCCAAAAGAGCAACGGCGAGAACAGCAACGAGAATGTTTTGTTTTGTTTTACTCATATATGCTTTTTATTAATTAGCCGTTCCTGCACTCTGCGCGATGTCTCCCGTCCAATAGGTATGCGCTTCGACTTGGAATTCATAAAAATTATCCTCTCCTCCTGAAAAATGTATTTCCGAAATATCAACAATGCGGGTATTTATCTCCAAGCGCTTCAAAAATTCACGAAGAGAAGTATAACTCCCCGCTATTTGAAGAGACATCGGGAGCTTCTGGAATGGCTGTTCAGCAACAGTACGCGCAACTACTCCCCGCTGTTGTTGCTGTTGTTGCTGTTGTTTTTCGTCCGTTATCGAAACGCTGTTCAGGATGACATTATACTGCTGGGCAAACGCCTCAAGCTCCGCTATCAACAGCCCCGAATCAATAGCTGACGGAACTATCTTGTCCAGCCGTTCAATATCCAGCGGATTGACCGCGTTATATTGCGACAATAACGAATCCCGGAGCTGTGCAAGTTCCTGAAGTTCTGCCAGCGACTGCGAAATCTCTCCTTCTTCTGCCCGAAGTCCCGTTATCCTGTCGAGTTCGGGGCGGGAGATAAAGAAGAACACCGCGACTGCTCCTGCTAATATGAAAATGGAAGCTATGAGTTTCATGCGTTATGGTTGATAGTGAAAAATAGATATATCAAAACCGAGAGCAATATCAAAGCTCACCTGCCCTGTTTCTTTCAGACCGAGGTTTGAAATACGAACCAACTTTATCACCCCACTTGATTCAAATAATTTCATCTGTTCGGCAAGAGCCGTATAACTCGGCGCTTCTCCTGAAAGCGTTGCCGTCGCTCCATCAAATGTGAGGGATGTGAAATAGACATCCGGATGTATGTATGATTCCAGAAAATCGAACACTTCCGAATTCTCAACATGGCTTGCAAGCACTAATTTTGCCGCTTCAATTTCTTTTGAAATGCGCGTCAGCTCGTTAATGAGAGGCGCTTCAAATTGCCCTTCTATCCGTCGAAGGTTTGTGTTGAGATCGTCAATACGGTTTTCTAAAAACCGCCGGTACAGGAAAATACTCCCCGCAAGCAAGAAGGAGATTAAAAGCACGATAGACGGAAGAATAATGAATTTGTCTATCGGTTGGCGCCGTACTTCCGGCCGGCGTGTGATGCCTGACGGCGCTCGTTTTGGAATAAATGATGGGGTATCAGCCATAATTTTTATCTTTAATCCTTAACTGTTAACACTGTAAAAATTAAAAGTTAACGACTAACGATTATAGCTCCCGCACCGCAAGGCCGATTGCTTGCGCAAACGACGGTCCTATGTCCTTCAATACCGGCTGCAAGAATGCCGGGTACTGCACCCGCCGGAACGGATCTCCAAGCGTTGTTTCTATGCCGAACTTTTTCACCGCGTAATCTACAAGGCCGTACATTTTTGCGCCTCCCCCGACAAGAATAACACGGTTGATGGAGCGGCTATGCCGCCGCTGGTAATCCTGCGCTACCCGTACCGCATTTGAAAACACATGGTTAAGCATCGGCTCAATAACGCCGTGCACTTCCCGGTGTTCGGGCCGGAGCGAAAGGCCAATTTCGCGCTTCATTTCTTCGGCGCGCGTAAAATCAATACCGAGTGCCCGCGAAATAGTCAGCGTGATATCCTGCGACCCCCTGTCTACGCTGTGTGAAGAGCGCACAATACCATAATCAACAACGGTTATTTTTGTAGACGACGCACCGAAATCAACAAGCAAAATAGGCGCTAAATCGCGCGCAAGCAGAGAACGGGCGATACTAAACACCTCAATCTCAAGAGCGCGTACACTTAACCCGACACTCTCCATAATCGCCTTATATTTGGCGATTGTTTCTTTATGGATTGCAACAAGCAGAATGGAAACGGTGCGCTTTCTTTCTTCTTCGGGAGCAATAGGCTCGCCGGCATCGGGGCCTCCTTCTTTTGTTTGGACAAATCCTTCAGGAATCGCCCACCAATCAAGAACCACCTCATCAATCGGGACGGGAATATATTTACGCGCTTCATACGGAACCATCTGATTAATCTCCGCATCGGACATAAGCGGCACCTTAATAAGTGTCACAAAGCTTGAACGAAGCGGAATCGAAAGTACGACATCTTTTGCGGTAATGCCTGACTCTTTGATCAGGTCTTTCAGCATCTCCACAATTTTTTCGTCGACAAGCTGAACCGCCTGCCCTACGGAAAGTCCGCTATACGGACCCGTTGCAAGCTCTCCGTATGTTTCAAGCACTGCGCGTTCTTTTTCTCTGCGGAGCTGGACTATTTTTACCGATGACAACCCTAAGTCAACACCCGTAATACTCTTTGTGCTCTTACTCCACAATGAAATTTTCTTTCCGAAACCAAGATTTTTGAAAAAAGAAATGTCGGCCATGTATACTTACGCTAAAAGTCGTGCCATTCACAAGACACGAAACAAGCGCTGTCTATTTAGTATACCATAAAAGGCGCGTAATCATTCATCTATAAAGCAAAAAGCCTTGTCAATCTCCTTTTATTATACTATAAAAAATGCGCATGGTATTCCGACTTATCCACACAGCACTCCTAAAGGCGTCTGGCATCCTTTTCCCCGAGCGATGCTTTGGGTGCGGGAAGGCAGATGAGCTTTTTTGCGAGGCGTGTGAGCGCTTCTTTGCAAGCCCCGAACGCACGCGGCTTTCTTCAGGCGTTATCGTGCTTTCGCTATTTCACTACAGCACCCCCGCGGTACGGAAAGCTATACGGCATATTAAATACCGCCGCGCAAAACGGCTCGCGGAGCGGTTTGGAGGTATCTCCGCACATTACGCGCGGGATCTCTCTTCGCTTTTTCCCGAAACACATTCCCCCCTTCTGGTTCCTGTGCCCATATCACAAAAAACAAAACGAATACGCGGATACAACCACGCAGAAGTATTTATGGAACATGTGGCAAAGGCGTGCAACTGGGAAACAGATATGCACGCAATACTAAAAACAACACACACGCCATCGCAAACAACACTTCGCACAAAAATGGAACGAAAGAAAAATATCCGAGGATCGCTCACTCTGGCAAAGAATTTTTCTCCAAAAGAACGCGCAATCATCCTGGTTGATGATGTGCTCACATCAGGCGCAACACTCAACGAATGCGCGCGCATATTACGAGACGCCGGTGCGGAAAAAATATTCGGTATAACCATAGCGAAGGGATGAGGAATATGATATAGTTTTACACATACATGGAGGCATAAGTTCTTGTTTTGTAAGAAATACGGAGGGGATGGCTGAGTGGGCGAAAAGCAAAAAATTTTGCTTTTCGCGGGGGTGCTTCAAATTTTATAAACAATGCGGAGGCGTGGCTGAGTGGCTGAAAGCAACACACTGCTAATGTGTTAACCCCCAAAAGGGGTTCGGAGGTTCGAATCCTCCCGCCTCCGCATTGTTTATAAGACGCACCCAGGGTTTTTGCGAAATCAAAAGGAACAAAAACAAAGCAATCCTACCGCAAGTGAGATTAACCCCAAAAAGGGTTCGGAGGTTCGAATCCTCCCGCCTCCGCCAATTTTCACTTTCGCCCGAAACGGCGGGAGCGAATAAGCTGTGATGCGAGTGCTTAAAAAATTGTAACAAAAAACCGCCTTTCTGTTGCCAGAAGAGGCGGCTGTTTTTTAATACAAAGGAAGAGTAACGGTAGTTGCCCGGGCAATGTGACGAATGACTTCCTTTATAATGTCGTCATCACTCCGTTCATCATTCACTAATATCGCCCGTTTTAATGTCGCGTCTTTTTGATGCTTGGTGAGAAAAATATTTTTATTAAAATCTTTCGCCCTGCTCCGCGAGGACTTCACATCAAAGATAAACCAGAAACGCTTCTTTCCGAGAAACACCAGAACATCCACGTCCTCTCCCGCTTTGTCCTTGCGGTCGAACAATCCTGCTTCGGGTCTGTGTCTGCCTGACTTTTGTGTACGGATTGTCACGCCTAACTCTTTGAGCGCAAAAGTAATGCGAGCGCACCAGAGAGAAATAAGCTGGTAAAAGCGCATCTCATTCCTGTCGCCTTTATTACATGCCTCATGCGCCTCACCGCGCTTCTTGCTCTTTGGAAAAATGAAACGCCCCGCAGGACGCTGTATCCCGTTCTTTATTCTCTCTACAAGGACATCGTTCCCGTTTTTTTTACGGAGAATTGTTTTTTGTTTTCCCTTGCATATGCCTGCCGCATGCTCTCCAAAATGCATACGAAATTGAATGCGCCGAACTGCTTTCTTCCCGTCGCGCACCAGCAATATCTCTTTCTTGTCCTCGCACGCACAGAGAACCTCCCGCACATACTGCTGGAGATGCTTGCGTTTGATGCCGGGCAAAAGGCCTCCCTCAAACATCTTCGCAAGTTCGGGGGTTGTTATTTCATACGAGACACAAGAAATATCACCCTTGCCATTCAAAAAAGCTTTCATAGCAAGCGCACGCAGGTCATTCATAATGTAATTCTTGATGACAACCTGCGGCGAAACTTTCTTCGTCTTTTCTTGTACCGCGACAGCATTCATACGACTCCTCCTTGCCCGGTCTCATATGACAAAACCGAGCATATATTTGATTTTTAAACTGATGCTATTATACACTAAAATTACAAAAAGTCAATAAATGCAGACACTCCCCCAAACCCGTAGTATACTTACTCTATGGACGATAAAGAACTAAAAAAACTCCTTGAGGAAAACCTCAAGGTATCGCGTGAATCATTAAAGATACTCAAAGCGCTGAACCGCGCGCGCCTATGGGGCCGGTTTTTCTTTTTTGTAAAGTGGGGACTGGTCATTGCGCTGCTTGTTATCGGGTTCATCAAAGTACAGCCGTATCTTGAAGCATTCTCCAGCAATGTTGCGCGGCTTTCAGAGCTCCTCTCTCAATTCAACGCGATTCTCCCGGGACAATAATCTTTCTCCGCCTACCCTAATACTGTACGGATGTGTGTGAGTATTTTTTCTGCGCGCGCATCCCATGTATAGCGCGCTGATTCTTGCTGTGCACGCTCGCCTTTTTCTTTTCCGTGACGGAATGCTTTTTGTATTGCATCAGCGAATGACTGCGGGCTATCAGCCTCCGCAAAGAATGCCGACCCCTCATCTACGACCTCCTCTATTGAAGGCAAGCGCGATGCAACAATGGGAGTGCCTGAAGCCATATATTCAAATAATTTCATGGGGGATGTCCAATACCGCGAAATATCTTCCCGGCCGGTGTTCGGAAGTACCGCCACATCTGCTGCACGGAGCCATACCGGCATCTGATCATGCGGCCGATATCCAAAAAAATGGATGTTGGCATTTTGAGATTCGCGGGCTTCGCGTTTGGTCCGCATGATATCTTTTTTAGTCCCTCCCACAATATAAAAATCGGCATCGGGAATCATACTTGATGCGCGGATGAATGTGTCTACGCCTTTCCACCCGAAAAGCTGACCGGTATAAAGTACTATTTTTTTCTGCAAAGGAATTGAGAGCTTTTTTCTCGCCTCTTCTTTTGTAATACCTTCTGCCATGAATTGAGATACTTCCGTTCCATTCGGCCAATATGCAATCTTTTCTTGGGATACGCCGAAGTGCTCCATTAAAAACGGGATTTTTGAGCGCGCCTGGACGGAAAACCCCCGCGCGGTCTTCATAACACGCCGCGCGAAAAGCGAATGCGAAGGGAAGTCATGAATATCGTAAAAAATATTTTTAGCAATAAAGCTGAGAAAATAGAGCGGGATAGTATCGTGAGACATATACACCACACGGTTT
The DNA here is from genome assembly GCA_002772995.1 of Candidatus Niyogibacteria bacterium CG10_big_fil_rev_8_21_14_0_10_46_36. Lineage (NCBI taxonomy): Bacteria > Candidatus Niyogiibacteriota > Candidatus Niyogibacteria bacterium CG10_big_fil_rev_8_21_14_0_10_46_36. The sequence continues at coordinate 23,200 of PFCO01000004.1, read as the reverse complement.
GCTTTGTTGTATTTCCACAAACAATACCACGCGGCTATTTTTGAAAACGAAATAAACCGCAGCGGGAATGTTGCCCGCTCAAACATTCCAAGAAACCCAAGGTCAATAGCAGGAAGGCGCGTAACAGCAAAGTTCCGCTGCGTATTATAAAATGAGTGGATATCCTCGTCCCCCGAAAACCATACCCGAGGGACAACCAGCTCTACCTCTGCGCCCGCCTTCGCAAATGCTTCGCATAACTTTACCGTTGCAAGGCCATGGGCTTTTTGCGTGGGGATGCGCGCATGCGTTACATATACTATTTTAAGACTACTGTTATCCATACATCTTCATCATATCGTCTACCCCCGCTGCCACCTGCGATACGGGTATTGCCTCAACCGCCCGGCGCCGTTCCTCCGCGCTCCCCGGTTTTTTAAATACAAAACTTGATGGCGGCACTCCTTCGGGTGCTATGAGTATGCTCCGCTCATCTTCCGGCGGCTGTTCGCGGATGTCTACCGGCCCCGTAATATCAATAAGCGGAACGCCAAGGGCATGCGCAATATAAATGGGCCCTGTGTCTACCGCAATAAAAAGAGTGCACGCATTAAGAAGCGCCGGAAGTTCCATTAAGGAAAACCCGGTTGCTTTGATGCAACCCAGATCATCGCCAAGCGATTTTCGTATTGCATCTACCCGATCCCCATCTTTGCCGGTTCCCAAAAAAAGCACCCGGGCCCGATGAACCGTCCGGATATGCGAAGCAAGTTCCGTAAATTTTTCATCCCCCCACTCTTTTATCGCGTTTCCCGCAGCAATGCTTATGCCCACCAATCTATCGCTTTTTCTCACCCCGTGTTCGGATAAGAATGCGGCAACGCGTTTTTCACTTTCTGAGTCTATATACACCTCCTTTTTTGTCCCCGGGTTATGGATATGAATATATTCAAGAAGCTCCACATACGCATGCGGGAGATATGTATGATGATAATACCGGAGCGGGGCATTCGAGAGCCAGTCGGTCATTATTTCACTTGCCGGGCGCCCCTCACGCATCAATTTGGCACGCCGAGGGATAAGACTGACAAAAGAAAGCAATAATCCGAATGGAGATACCGGCAATGTAAAACTCCAATCAAAGCGAAGGCTTCTGATTTTTTGTACAAGCCCTCCGAGGTCGTTGCTCTTGTAGAGAAGTATCTGATCAATATGGGGGTTGTTTCGTATGATGCCTTCTACCTTGTCTGTCGTAAGCACCGCCAAAAAACTCTGAGGGTATTTTTTCTTGATAGCGGCAAAAACCGGCGTTGCGCACACCAGATCGCCGAGACGCGTTAATTGCGGAATCACAAGAATACGCAATGGCTTTTCTTTGTTCCGTCTTCGCGCCCGGCTCCATATCATACTATAGAATATGGGCGATAAAAGTATCGCTTTTGCCATGAATGCTATCCGTTTGAATCTGTTTGGTATCATAAATGCTTTGTATGTTTGAGCAGTGCCGTAGTTGATATTTTTTTGATACGCGGGAATACTCGTATTTCCCCTCCGTACGATTCAACAGTTTCGCGTTCAATACAATTCTTTCCCCAATCTGACCCCTGATAAAATATATGCGGGCGAATAAGCGAAAGTATCTTGCGCGGATCTTTCTCAGAAAATATAACGATGTAATCAACAACAGAAAGCGCCTCAAGCATCTCTGCGCGGTCACGCGCTTTGTTGATTGGCCTGCCCTTGCCTTTGTACGCCCGCACCGATGAATCGCTATTCAAAAATACAAGAAGGCTATCTCCCTGTTTTTTTGCCGTCTGCAAAAATCGCACATGACCATAATGCAGTATATCAAATGCACCGCTTACTGCGACGAGTGTCTTTTTCTTTTTCCGCAAAAGCAAAGCAATCGCTTTCATCCGGGGAGCAGATACTATTTTTTTCTCCTTCATTATAGTAGTGCGCTTTTAACTTCGGCTTGCGATACGGTTGCCGTCCCTTGCTTGCCGACAACAACGCCTGCCGCAGTATTTGCGATGGTCGCCGAATGCGAGAACGAAGCGCCTCCCGCAAGCGCAAGCGCAAACGCCGCAATCACCGTGTCTCCGGCACCCGTTACATCATAGACCTCCCGTGCGCTTGAAGGGATGTGATATGTTCTATTCGCCTGGAATAATGTCATCCCATCAGCCCCCCGTGTGATAAGAATATTTGCTTTTGTCTTTTTTTGCAGAAACCGGCCGGCATCACGAATGTCTTTTTCATTTGCGAGCGCGCTTCCGAATACGGCTTCGGCTTCGTGGATATTCGGGGTATACGCCGTTGCATTTCTGAAAAAATAAAAGTGCTGAGGCTTTGTGTCTACGATAATCGGCATGTTGTACCGGCGCGCGAGACGAACGCACTCTTTCGCGAGCGATTGCGTCATGCCTCCTTTCGCATAGTCCGAGATGACAAGAACATGCCATTCGGGGATATGCTTTTCTATCGCACGGAGTATCTGTTTCTCCTCTGATGGAGAAAGTGGTGTTACCGATTCGCGGTCAATCCGGGCTATCTGCTGCCCCTTCGCAATAAGACGCGTTTTAGTTGTGGTAGACCGCGCCTTGCTCTCAATGCAAGCATCACAAGCAATGCCTTCCTTTTTGCATAATGCTTTTACTGCCCGCGCTTCTTCGTCTCTCCCAAGCGGCCCGATAAGCATAACTCCAGCGCCGAATGCTCTTAGATTTGCCGCAGTATTCGCGGCTCCCCCTAAAACAAACGACTCCCGTTCGGCACGAAGTATGGGCGCGGGGGCTTCTTGAGACATGCGCGTTGCATCCCCATGGATATAATGGTCAAGCATAATGTCGCCCACAACGCCAACCGACTTCCCCGCAAAGCCGTCTATAATGGTATGCAATTTTTCTTTTTGTGCCTTGTTCATACAGACAATGCATCTTCAATCGCTTCAGACAACATATGAATAATAAAGAGATGAGCCTCCTGAACACGGGCAGTCTCTTCTGCGGGGATGCGGACCGCAACATCAACCATAGACGCAAGCGCCCCTCCTTTTCCTAAAAATCCGACTGTCTGCATGCCTATGTCTTTTGCTTTGGCTACGGCGTGTATAACATTCTTTGAATTCCCGCTCGTGCTCAGCCCGACAAGCACATCGCCCGATCTCCCCAATGTTTCAAGTTCTCGGGAAAACGCACCCTCATAATCGTAATCATTTGACCAGGCGGTAAGCGTTGCAACTGCCATTCCGAGCGCAACAGCGCGTATTCCCTTGCGTTCTTTTTTAAACCGCCCCACAAGCTCTCCTGCAAAGTGCCCGGCTTGTTCTGCGCTCCCGCCATTCCCGCACACAAAGATGGTCCCTCCATTTTTGAGCGAGTGCATAAGCGTATTATATGTTCGCACCAAATCGTCTGCGAGCGTCTCATGTGCCAACAATTCTGCTGTTTCTTGTGCTGCTTGGAGTATACGTTCTTTATTCATAAATACACCTATTCAATATCATATATGGAACAATTCTTCAAACTTATTCGCGACAAGAGAAATATCATATTGTTTTACCCATCCCCGGAATAATGCTTGCATGTTCCGGTCTTCTTCAGGGGTGCGTGATAGCAAATTTCCCGCCTTGACCGCAAAATCTCCCGGGTCATCCGAAGAAACAACATATTGCTGAAATGACGGTGGTACGATATCCCGCACCCCGCCCACGTCAGTCGCTACAAACGGGACACCGTATGCCATAGCTTCAAGAAGCACATGCGGGAATCCCTCTTCAAGTGAAGGCATGATAAAAATATCTGCAATTGCGTAATACAGGGGCAAGTCGCCGTGCGGGACACTCCCCACCATGCGCACAGAAGAAGCAATATCCAATTCAACTATATTAGATTCGAGTGTCTCGCGCCCAGGGCCATCACCCACAATAACCGTTACGGTGTTACGCGGCACGAGAGAGGAAATAATCTGCGGCAGAATCCCCGTGCCCTTGCGCTCCGACAACCGATGCACGAAAAGTGCTATTTTCTGCCCGGGAGCAATGGCAAGCTTTTTGCGGAGCGCCGCTTTTTCTTCATCAGAGAATGAGATGGCGAAATCAGCAACCGAAATCCAATTCGGTATAACTTTTATCTTTTTTTCCGAGATGCCATATACGCCCGCGTAGAGATCCGCCATGTGCGGGGTCCCCGTAACAAGCACATGCACCATGCTAAGAGCAGTTTTTAAAAATCCATCTTCTCCAAAAAGCCACGGCATGCCGCAATTCCAATAATATGACCTGCCCGTAAGAAGCCGTGTTACAATCCCCGCGTTCCATGCAGAAATATAGGAGTAATGGACATACATATTCCTATAGCCGCGCAGGCGCGTAAAAAACAAAACTAAAAAATTCTCAACAATACGGAGCGGAAAGAAGCGGAACTGCTGGACATATATTCCTCTCATGTTCGGGATGGAAGCAACGCCGCCCGGTGCCCGCTCTATGATTAAGAATACATCCATGCGTTCACCTATACGCACCAGCATGTCGTACAGATAACTAAAATGCGTATCCGTGCGTGTATCATACACGGGTAGCACATAACATACTTTTGTTCTTCTTATTACTGTAGACATCGTTCAAGTGATTGTTTGTACGCATGCAGGTATTCAGCATGTGTGGTTTGCGAAAGATGCTGTATAGTGTCATGCGCAGCTTTTATTATCCGCTTTCTTTTTTCGGGGTCTTCATACAATTCACGTATAGCGCGCGCAAGCGCTTTCGTATCCCGCACCGGAATAACAATGCCGTTTTCTTCATGCAAAAGAAGTTCTCCGGCAACCCCCACATTGGTCATGATAACCGGAACACCTGCGGCCATCGCTTCAATTGCGGTCCTGCCATACCCTTCGTAATCGGATGTGAGTACGAACGCGTCGGCAGATGTGTAATACGAAGCAACAGCGCTCGTCCATTCTTTTATCCTAACACGCTTATCCAGGCCGTATGCGGAGATTTCCTGCGTGAGCATATCTTTCTGCGGACCCTCCCCAATAATATAGAGACAAATATCGTATTCGCGTATACATGGATCTCGCAACGCCTGTATCGCCATATGGATGTTTTTTTCAGGCGTAAGACGGGACGCCATAAACAGCACAAAACTGCCGTCCGGAAACTCGGCGCGCATATCAGACACCCGAGACGCATGCTCAAACGCTGCTGTATCTGTAAAAATAGGAAGGACGAATATGGCATTCCTGTGCTCTCCAACAATCGGAAGAATTGATTGCCGGATGCGTTCGGATACGACGCGTATCCCGTCTGCGCGCGGAAGAAGAAATGTTGCGATACGTACACGGATGCGGTTGAGTGCGGACTCCTTGCCGAAATATGGGCTCAAAAAATCAGTATGTACCTGCATCTGGAGCGGAATGCCCGATGCCCGCTTTAGGAGCCACCCGGACAAACCCGCCTCAAACGGATCTTGGGTGGAAATGATATCCGCCGCGCGGTCAAAACGCGCTTTTCTGCATACCTGTTTGCCGAGATGCACCGCGTCTATGCTATAGAAAAATCTACTTCGTGAATTTGTCGGATATATCCATACATTTGGTGCTATCCGTTGCTTTTGCAAGCGCGTGGTTGAAAATACGATGATATGCAATTCTTCAAAAAGCGAGCCGTACTCAATAATACGCCCGCGTACATCCGAACCCTCTTCAAATAATTTTCTATCTGACCCTATAACTAAAACCTTCATGATTGTATGTTCGTATATATATTCGTAAATTCATGCGCTATCTCCTCCCAAGAATGTGTATACAAAAATGATTCTACGCGTTTTTTATATTCGCGGTATTCTGCGTCCTCCGCTAAGCGCATGATACTCTCTACGAGACCCCGCTCATCAAACGGGTCAATACATATGCCGATATCGCAGAGCTTTTCGGCAAGCCCGGACTCCCGCGTCATAATGAATGGCCGTCCTGCCTGAAGCGCGTCAATAATAAAATTCGGGTGCACATCAGAAAAAGACGGGAGCACAACGGCATAACATTCCGCTATCTTTTTTTTAAGCTCCTCATATGGCATGCCGCTTATGCACTCAAGGGTTATGCCGCTTCGTTCTGTTTGCGCGTGCGTAAATGCACGCTTGAGCATTGCCGTGTTTTTTAAGAACATCGGCCGTCCTGCCCACAAAAAATTCTTTTTTTGTGGCGTCTCTCCCGCTATCCGTTCCCCATAAAAATTCTCTACGACAAAAAGCCGGCCCGGAGAAAGGCCGTAACTGTCACGAAAAATATTTTTTTGCCATTCAGAATTAAATACAACCGCAGAGGCGTGCTTCATGGCAAACGCAGACATAGTGAACACTATTTTTTCTTTTGCGCTCAATGCGGGGCGTTTCCGGTTAAACTCTCTGAGCGTTATCGTCCGGTGCGTACGCTCCACAAATGATTCCCATAAAAAATCGCCGCCAACACGAAGCGCTATGCGCTTTCCGAAGAATTCCGCAGCAAGCACCGCGGGGAACCCGGCACTAAATGTATCCATTGCGATGATAAAATCAGACCGCCGCACATACGGAAGAATGCGCGCGAAATAAAAAACATGCCGGATGCCCGTGGGCAAATCCCGGTCTTTTGCGAAAGAAACGACATCTACCGTATGCCCCTGCTTCTCAAGAGCAAGAACGAGATGTTTTGCGTATTGCGCAGGCCCCCCAATATCGGGCGGGAAAAGCCCTGTTGCAATGAGTATCCTCATAGTTAATCTTCATTACTATACAATGAAAAACACCAAAAGAAAAGAGCGGTTTTTACCGCTCTTTTTGGATATAAATGGGTTATTTTTTCTATAAAAGTATTTTCAAATGATGTTAAGCCCCTGGTCAGGCGCGCCCAAAATCCATTTCCTATTTTGTTTTTTCTAACGACTCTTTCGCCCACGCTTTTAGCTTTTCGTAAGGAACAGCGCCGCATAGCGTATCGCCTGTTTTCATGTTTACGAATAACGGCACTCCGCAACGGGCATTATACCGTTCCCAAATCTTTGCATTTTCTTCGTTATGCCACACTTCTATCTTCTCTATGTGGATTCCCTCTTCCTCTTTGAGCTTCGTTATATACGGAGCAACAACATCGCAGTAGTAGCACCCATCACCGTAAAACTCCACTAATGTCGGCGTGTCAGCTCCAATGGATGCATTCATAACTCCTGCCGCCGACACATCTTCTAGATCAGAACCGCAGAAAAAAAATATGGATGCACATGCCATCACGAAAAACATGGGTAATGCTTTCATACATACTACCCCCTTAGGAAAGAAATGTTTCTGCTACGCTAGCACGCAAAACACAAAAAGGCAATAATGAAACGGCTCACACGGGAGTGTGAGCCGTTTAGTGTATGAATTTTCGCGCCACAAAAATACCGATACCTGAAAGCGCACCCAAAAGAAGGGCTGCCGCAAACCAAAACCATGTCTGCTCATACATACGCCCCGCGGAAGAAAATGCTGCTGCGGTTTGCAGGGCTGCGTCTTGTTTTATTTCTTCCATTGCGACAACAGACATTGGTTCATTTTTTGAAACGGACACATGAGCCGTTCCGGTAACGCCTGAAACGCTGTGTATCGCCCGTGCAACAAAGCGTTCGGACCCGGGGCTTGCGATACCAAGCCGCGCATCGCCGTTTATAACATGAAAACTTTCGTCATACTGCGCAGCACCTCCATACTGCATGGAGTCGGTTATAATGCCATTCGGATAATATAGCGCGGCATCCCCGGAAGAAAAAAATTCTACCCCGGAAACAGTGTACGGGACAACAAGATACGCACGCGGCAATATGCGCATGCCATGCGGAAAATAATATATCAATGCACCATTTCCAATCCCCCAATACGATATGTCCATTTCGTATTCAGATGTATTGTGTAATTCCACAAAGCCGTCCGTGCCTGGTTTTACTTCGGCGATAGAAAGCGGGGGCAAGATAACGGTAATAAGAATTGCATCAGACGCATTATAAATACCCGAGGATACATCAAATACAACCCGATATGTTCCAGGATATACAAATGTATGACGTACATTCATTCCGCGGGCACTTGCCCCGTCTCCGAATGTCCATAAAAAATCAGCTGACTCAAGCGGGTCTCCATCAAGATCATATCCCCGCCCCTCAAAAAGCTTTTCAACGCCAACGATTGCAACCGTATCACCGCCCGCATCTGCTCCAAAATTTTTTTTCTCAATAAATCCCACCGCTTTCTTTTCTTCTGCGGGATATTCTATGTCGTCTTCCGCAGACATGTCAGCAGTATCCTCTGCCTCCGCCCCGCCGCTTCCTGCATTCGCCGTACGCGGCGTCCCATCTGCAGTTACCCACTCGTTTCCTGATTTTTGCATCGTTTGTTTTGTAGCACTATCCCCCGCAGGCCACCCCGCAGAAGCATCAATGCTGTCAGCAACAGCACCAGAAGAATTACGAAGTATAAGAGCCTCTCCTCCGTTTCCAAGAGCACCGACATAGATACAATCCGCGGGGATGCCCGGGACACTTTCATCATCCGTCCGTTCTAAGAGAAAAAACCCTCCCGCAGAAATATTTGCGCCCGGACAATTGTCTGAAAAAGAGATTATTGGCGAGCCGTCCGCTGCCTCCAATATCCAACCATCAAGATTTTCTGCGCTCGTAGAAAATAGCTCTATCCACTCATCAGCAGTATTAGTCTCGGTTCCCATCCACGCAACCTCATTGATACCAACAGAAGCGTTGACAGCTAACGGAAGAAATAGTGCGATAAAAAACAAAAACGCTGGCTTCATATTGAAGCCAGCGTATCAAGATACTTTTTTTAGGTCAATAATTACACAATCTTGATAATCTTTAAATACGATTCAAATACATCGGCAGCTGCGTCCAATACATCAACGCCTTCGGTAAACCATATCGCAAATGTCCAAATGGGAAGCAATGGAAAAAGAACGACGGCACTGATACCGACGGTTATCGCCATAACCGTTCCGTTCAAAAAATCTCGCATAAAAATTACTATAATATACGCCCTACCGCTACGCAATAGTAAAAACAAAAAAATCCCGACATGTGCCGGGATAGTACTATCTTTCTTGTTCGGGATAAAATATGAGCCCTATAGACCTTGCGCCCACATCAATCTTGTACACGCCGCCACGATAAAAACATATGCTTTGCATGGTGCAAGAAAGCTGTTTTTCGTAACCGTACACGATATCCATAAGCTGGCGCTGGTGGCCAACTACTACAATGGCCTCAAACCCCTCAACAAAGCACTTCATATAAAACCGCGCGAGCTCCGTATGCGCCGTATGGGAATTTTCTTCAAGCCAGTCCGCTTCAAAACACTTTTTGGGACCAAGCATGTCAAAGATAATTTTTGTACAATCGGATGTGTTTTTTTCGTCTGAATGCACGGTACATGCCTTCTTCGGCTCCATGCCGTGTTCTTTAAAATATTCCGTCAAAAAATCGGCTGTTTTGTATGCCTGCCGCACTCCGAGCGGAGTGAGCATTTCGCCACGGGAATCTCCCACAAACACGAAAAATATCTTCATGCGCCCTCCCTTCCTTTTTAAAGAATGTATACACGATGGTACCTATATTTTATGGATAACGCAAATAAAAATACCCCGGTGAAGCACCGAGGTATTGATGGTTATTGATGGCTTAAGAATGAATTCATATCGCCTATTTGGCGCATTTTTTGCTGCGTAAAATCGTACACAAATCCGCTTGACCATTCTATGCATGCGATGGGCTCTAATTGCGTTACCTCATCAGCGGTCATTTTCTTTGAAAAATATTCCGCTTTATAGATACATGTCTTGAGCTGAAAAGCGGTGTTATGCGCAACGCCCTTTTTATAGCCGGGGTAATGCGCCTTTTGATCGATATACGAGCCGGAAGGAAGTATTAACACATGGGCGGGAATGATATTTCCCTGTTCGTCCCGTTTTTCTGACCGCGGCAACACCTGTACGGGAAAACTATACCCTACCGGCATCGGAACAAATTCCTTTTCTTCCCAATACACGAAGCGTGCATAGGTTCCGTCTGGGCGCTCTACTGTATCCCACTTGCGTCCGCGCACGAACTGCACTACCCGAAAATCTTCTTTGCGTCCGTCAGCTGCGGTCCACTCTACTGTTCCCAGAGTGCTATAAAATGTTGAGTCAGTTTCTGTGGGCGGAAGTGCATATTTTTCCTCCCGCAACGAGAGTGTGCGCAATATACACGAATCGGTACGCCCGCAATCCTTGTTCAGATATACATACGAGTATCCCTCAAATACGATTATAGGACCCTCGGGAGCCTGGTGCGTGTACGGTTGTATTTTTTTCTTCAGGATGTTGCCGGGGATATCCGCTCTTCTTTCAGGAATGAAGGCTTCATCGCTCTTACCCGCTGTGGGTTTTTTTATAACAGATATCGCTACCGAGCCGCATCCGGAAAACACAAACCCGCACAAAAAGAGTACGGCTATGAGTGCATGCTTTGCATTCATGAAATCACCTCATGGTTTCAAAGATATTCTGGGGTGTATTATAGCAAGATTTTTAAGCGCGGATACATTGCCACACAAAAAACACATGGTGTAATAAAAGCCCAAGAAAGAAGCTTTTTGCAATAAAAAAATAATTCCGCATATCGGCGGAATTATTTTTTTGCTTCTTCAAGAATTTTTTGGAATGCGTCCGGATGATGTTCTGCTATCTCTGCAAGCATCTTCCGGTTGATATCAATGTTTTTCTTTTTAAGCGCGTCGATAAACCGTGAATAAGAGAGTTCTCCTCCGCTGCGGCTTGCAGCATTTATTTTTATATTCCAAAGCTTACGATTTACACGCTTCTTTTTCCTGCGGTCATGAAATGCATGCGCGCCCGCATGAAGCAAGCGCACCTTTGCTTCTTTTTCTTTGGTACTGCCTCCCCAACGGAATCCTTTTGCCTTCCGCAATACTCTTCGTCTTCGCTTTATTGAAGTTGTCCCTCGTTTTACTCGTGCCATAATAATTAATACGGTATCCGCTGACTAAGATCTTTTTTTGAAATAGGAAAATTCTCCCACCCTTTCCGAGCAAGCTGCTTCCTGCGTGATTCTTTCGCCAAAAAGTGATCCTGCCCCGGCTTGCGGCGCAATACTTTGCCTCTGCGTGTTACCCTAAGGCGCTTTGAAAATGATTTGTTCGTTTTTAGTGAAGCCATAACCATGATTATTTTTTTCGCTCAATCAAGAGATAAAATCCTCTCGGGCTTTTGAGTGGCCCCTCAACAATAGTATACTCTTCGGCAACAAAATCAAGCACTCGCTTCAATCTTTGATGCAAAAACTCTTTATCAAGATATTTTGCGCGGCCGCGAAGCCTAATCTCTACCCGCACCCGGTCCCCTCCTTTCAAAAATTCAGACGCCTTCCGGGCTTTCATCTCAAGGTCATGCTGGGAGGTATTCAGGCCTACTTGAACCTCGCGTACCTGTACTTGATGGGACTTCTTTGACTCACGACCCTTCTTTTCCTGCTGATAGCGGTACTTCCCGTAATCCATAATCTTTGCCACCGGAGGTTTTGCATTCGGCGATATCTCTATAAGATCAAGCCCCTTCTCTTTCGCGCGCGCCAGCGCTTCTTCCTTCGAAAGAATACCGAGGTTACCGCCCTCTGCATCAATTACGCGGAGTTCGGATGCTCGTATGCTATTGTTTATGTTTGTTTTCTCTTGCAGATAGTATTGAGTATACGACACATCCCGCACGATTGCAAGAGAACCTCTTTCATGGTATATCCAATGTAAATAAGATATCTGGAGGTGTAGCATGCGGCTATATGTATGGTACGCACGCCATATTGTTCTCCGTCTTTGGTATGCGGCGGGCATAATGGGAAGCATAGGATTGTTTATGTATCTGCTTTTTTTAAAAATAACGACATATTCGATACAGCGCGATCTGGGACCAATTGATTTTCTCGCCCCATCCTTGGTTATATTTGTTTCCTGCGTTCTTGCGGGACACACTGTGTCATGGACACGGCCATTCTTGCCGCGTTCCGAATGGCTCACATTGCCAAAAAAATAATCCCGTCCAAAACCTTGGACGGGATTTTTATTTATGAAAACCGCGCTTTCTTTTTTTGTATATATTCCTCAATAAGCTGGAATGTTCCCTCTATAAGCGCCGGGGTTGAACGATCCGGGACAATGCCCGGTATATTCGGCACGCAATAATGAACAACGCCTTCTTCTATGTATGTGGGGTTGCTATGCGATGTGGGCCGTGATGTTTCGGAGATTCCGCCTTCATCAATACTTATATCGACGAACAGTGAAAACGGCTCCATATTCGCAAGCATGCTCCGGGTGATAAGTTTCGGCGCTCCCTTGGTCGTACGCACAGCACCGATAACGATATCGCTTTGCGCCAATGCGTCTACGATATTACACGCGGCCGGGCTCCCAGAAACAAAGAATATGTCTTTGTACGGAGCAGGAACAGTGCGCTCATCAATAACAAAGAATCTTTTCACTCCGCTTTCGTATAACATCTGGAATGCCGCTTTGCCTGCCGTGCCCATACCGATAATAGTTGCTGCGGCATCTTCCATGTGTATGCGTCTTCCGTTTCTCTTCTTTAAAAAATGCTTACTCACAACTACCCGGCCTCCGTATTCTCCCGCTATGACGCTCATTGCACTTAAAATGGGATAACGGTCACCTATTTTAAGATTTTCGTAAGGAATAGAAATGACCTTCTTTTTTTTACATATCTTTCTTAATTCGGGGTTCCCCGAAAAATGAAAAAACGCCATTACGGAAAGGTGCGGGCGTAAAAATTCGTATTCGCTTTCGAGCGGTTCTTTTACCTTGATGACCATGTCGCTTTGCGCCCAGACATTCTGCTGGCTTGTCATGCGCGCACCCGCGCCCTCATACATTGCATCAGAAAACCCGGACAATTCCCCCGCGCCCCACTCTACAAAGACTTCCTCTCCGCTCCGCACCAGAAAGAAGACATGCTTTGGATCAAGGCCGACCCGGCCCTCGTGATTCTTGATCTCCCGCGGTATGCCGATTTTCATAGATTCATTCCCTCCTTTTTATTTTCAAAACCGAGAATATTGTACAAATACTTAGTGTTTCTGTCAATGCAATTAACACACTGGCGCATAAAAACATCCCCGCCCAAAACTCTGGGCGGGGATTTATTATTGTTTACTTTCTTGGCGCATACGCGAGATTCTCTAACCAAAAATCTATTACATAATGTATCCGGGGCAGTAATAACGGAAGGTAATTGTCGAGATCGGAGAGATGCACCCACCTGCACTCAATAATACCTTCTTCAATCAGCGGAGAAACATCGGAGTCTACTCCGTGATAGCGCACAACAAACCAATTCGTTTTTTTGATATACTTTTTGTTGCCATGCCGCGTCGTATGGTATGTCGAAACGATTTTGCCCTCCGAGGTAAGCTTCGTATTGTCGAGCCCCGTCTCTTCGCTGACTTCGCGCAATGCCGTCTCTACAGCATTTGCAGTACTCGTCTCCAAACGACCCTTCGGCAAATCCCACTTGCCGCGTTTAAAAATAAGAAGAATGTGGTGCCTGTCATTATACACCAACCCTCCCGCAGCTTTTAATTGTGGTAATTTAACCGTCATTGCAACAGTATCCGGCATTTTGCTTGCAGATTTTCTTGGCATTTGCATGCCTCCTGTTTATGTTTTTTCTATTTTTAAAATTGCGTTTACTGGGTGCCATAATATCATATTTTTTAGAAAAAGTCAATAGCCGAACCACTGCTCCTCAAAATAAAAAACGGAGCGCAATGCTCCGTTTTTGTATTCATGCTGTGAAATAATTGCCCAAAATAAGCTGATGTATCTCGGGCGTGCCTTCGTATGTTTCTACTGCATCTAAATTAATGTAATGCCGATATGTTTCGTTGGTTCCTTCTATCTGATATGCGTTTGATGCAAGAATGCGCCGCGCGGTATTCGCCACCTGTCTTGCATCCGCAACATTTTGCCATTTTAAAAACGAAATTGCTTCTGCAAGATTGCGTGTAATGCCCCCCTTCTCATCTATCAAACGGGCAACACGCCATGCCCGCGCCTCCATAGAACTTATCCGCGCACCCATATCCGCGAAATACGCCTGCATGATCTGCTTCTTCTTGAGCGGCTGACTTATAATGTCCCGCTCAATATTGAAGAATGAACGGCCCCCCGCAAATGTAAGTGCTTCGGCGAAACATGCTTTTGCCGCTCCTATAACACCCCACCCGATAGAAAACCGCGCCTGGTTTAAGCATTCGTATGCGGCACTGATTCCCTTTTCCGTTCCGGGGAGCATCGCTTCTTTCGGCAGACAGCAGTTCTCAAAAAAAAGCTGCCCGGTGTTTGATGCACAGAGTGTTCCCTTATGTTTCATTTCTTGTTGTGTAAATCCCTTCTCGCCGCGCTCTACGATGAACGCACGAATCTCCGGCAATTTTTTATAACGCGCCCCGAGACTCGCCCACACGATTGCTATATCCGCGACAGAGCCGTTTGTAATCCAGATCTTGCTCCCATCGAGCGCAATATGCTTTTTATCCGGCGTCATGCGTGCCTTCATCTCCATGTCCTGCGGGTTAGAACCCCCGGGAGGACCGGTAAGCGCAAAACACCCGATAAGCGAACCATCAGCAAGACCGGGAATATATTTTTGTTTCTGCTCTTCAGAGCCAAATTGATGAATAGCATAACGCACAAGCCCCTTGGTCACCGACGGAAGAAAACTCCGGAGCCCGCTGTCTACCGATTCAAGCATTTCTGAAAAAAGACCGTATGTCAGGTAATCGCATCTCCAGCAGCCATATGTTTCGTCAACAACAGTATCAAGCCGCATCAAATCTCCTTTCTGGAGAATAGTGACAACCTCTTTCACCGGAAACTCATGGGCTCTCCACCACTCATTCGTCTTAAAAACAAGATGATGATCCGTGATTATTTTTTGAAGCGTTGCGCGTATCTGCTTCGCGTCTTGCGGAATATCGTTCTCAAATTGTAAAAGGTCCATAGCAACCTCCTTGGTTCTTATTCCACTATTTCTATATCACATATACACAAGAATAAAAAGGTGTAGAGTTTGTCCGATATACAATCAAAGAAAGGCCTCTTTTATCAATCTCACACACAATCATTATATGAAAAAGTCTCTTGTTGCCATCCCTGCTCTCATTGCCGCGGGGTATCTTGTCTACGCCTTTGTCTTGCCTCGCTTCACCGGCGAC
Organism: Candidatus Niyogibacteria bacterium CG10_big_fil_rev_8_21_14_0_10_46_36; assembly: GCA_002772995.1. Taxonomy (NCBI): domain Bacteria; phylum Candidatus Niyogiibacteriota; species Candidatus Niyogibacteria bacterium CG10_big_fil_rev_8_21_14_0_10_46_36. Next base: position 7,914 of record PFCO01000004.1, on the reverse strand, counting down.
GAACAATCTCCTCGACTTGACCCTACGCGCATTACCGAAGAAGTAAACAACGGCACCGCGGTTCTTTTAGATGTACGAACAGATGCGGAATTGCAAACCGACGGCTACGCGGCAGGTTCCACGCACTTTGACCTCGCACGATTACAAGCAGGAGAACTCCCCAGCATATCACAAGACATAACAATATACGCATACTGCAAAGGAGGAGCGCGCGCAGGAAGAGCAAAAGATATCCTCGAACAAAACGACTTTACCCATGTAGAGAATATCGGAGGACTTGTGGATTGGGAAAACGCCGGAGGCACAGTCATTCGCGAATAATATAAAAAGCCCCGAGGGGGGCTTTTTTGTTTAGCATGGATAAAAAACTAGCAGAAGAATAATGCCGATGGCTGCGATGCTTCCCAGAATCAGCAACCTCTTTGCGTCTTTATTCATTTCTCACCTCTCATTTTAAATATTCTCTCGTTTTCATAGGATTGCTTGCGAATATGGAGAACGCACGGCAAACAAAAAATGCCGACCATAAATACCATCCAAAAACAAAATACTAAAATAAAGGTGCTTTGTCAATGAGTTGGGAATTGGTCACAAGTATTTTCCCTGGCGGGAAAATCTCGCGATCCCGGCTCGGTAATTTTGCCTTCTGCTTCGCAAAAACAAAATTATACCTACGCCCTTCAATTCCCCCTCCGCATCATAGTCCTGTAAATAAAAATAATCCCATTAAAACAGGATTATTTTTATTTATGGAGCCTAATGAATGACGTTAGAACCTCTTTGTGTGATTGTGAGAATATGCAGTATATACGATCTCTAAAAGAATTTAGTAGCACATGTGAATCGCGGGTCGTCTAGGGTAGATTGCGGGAATATGTTAGAACCTCTTATTTTCTCGACCACCGCCATGTGTTTATTATTATCTTGCCAATTTTTATCGCGTGTACATACAGAAGGCTCCATGCCAAGAAAAATAGGACTAAATTAAAAAGGTACTCTCTGGACTTGAAATTCGGTATTGCGAATATCCTTGTTTTGTTTGAATCAATACCTTGTGAGTACACGGGTATTTTTACAATAGGACCATTATCGGTGTCTTCAACAATAGGTTGCCCGAATGGATTTGGACCTCTTACTATCGGATTATTCTTTAAAGTTGGGGTTCCAGCATTATCTCTTAATGGTAGACAACGTAGTTCATTTCTCGGAGAGTAGAGTGGGGATATTTCTCCATCGGCATATTCAATATTAATCTCCATTGCGCCTGCCTCGACGCCATCAGATAAAGCTTTTTTACTTTTATATTCACCTCCCAGAAATACGTCATTTCTGTTCCACAGGCAGATTTCTGTCTTAAGTGTATAGGCTTCTATACCGGTGAGTTTTGAGAAGAACGGGACACCAAGTGACTGTGCTTTTTCAGGAATGCTAATTTCAGTTGGTTTAGGGTCATCCGGTTGTAACTGAACAAGTTCTATTTTATAGATACCAATGTACGGCGGAAATGGAGTTGCAAGTATGATTGGCGGAACAAAGATAAGGAATAGATTGAGGAAGAATAAAACTTTTTTCACCCACTTTCTCATATTAGATTCGACATAAATAGTATTCCGTCCACGACGTAAAATTGCCACCAGAAGTGACTCGGAATAGCACCTTATTTTTTCGAGAATGGGTTTAATTTTCATTTAATGCTGTTTGGTTCAGTAGAACCTCCATTCCGTTAAGACGCGCAAGACGGAACATGGAAGAACGTGAATAATATATACCAATGTGGAGATGATGTTAAAAACTTGGAACCGCTGGGAAGAATGGGTTTTTGAGACACATGAACTCATACAGAATAAACCTCTTATTGATTTCAGAGATTTTAGAAAAGCGGCGTGATATTTAATTTTTATACTTCCCAGAATATCCAAAAGGAAAATTAAAGGTAGGTGGGGAAATTTGACTCTTAAAGCATGCCAGATACCTGAGACAGTTTGTACACAATAAAACAGCTAAATTTACCTTTTTAGGCAAGATTTCTAAGGGGAATCTTGATCTGCTTTATTTGGAAATAAGCTGAACACGGGTAAATATAGATGGTCCAACCTCTCATCTCCAATTTAATGGGGCTTATTTTGTTTTAATGGACAGCTATCTGAAAATAATCTATTATTTAACACACTATTCTACCCGCGGATAAGCTAATGTAATCTTATTGTAGTGATGATAGGGACAAAGCCCCGGTCATCTAAATTCGAAACAGGTTCTGTTTCTCGAAAGCATTAATCAATTGTATGCAAGTTTAGATGAAGATAAAAACAGTATCAGTAAAAAATTTCCGAGGGATTGGCGGTGATGAGCCGACATCTTTTGAGTGCGAAAATTTTAACCTGTTTATTGGAGATAATGGCACATCGAAAACTGCAATTCTAGAAGCAATTAATTTGTGCTTATCATCTAGCTATGCAGCCTCACGATTATCGATCAAAGATTTCTACCTTGGAAGCGACAAGCCAATAGAAATTAAAACTTTTTTTGAAGAACCTTTTAATGTCTCCATCCCCGATTTATATGGAAACGCACAAACAATACAATGCAATGGAATCGCGCTAACTGCAAAGAAACGCGATAGGTCTGCCCCAGGAAAAGCCTTTAATGATCTAGTTGTAGCAGAACATCATTATCTGCCAATTGAAGAAAAGGGTGAAGAAGGATGGAGCATAACTAGAAAATCAGGAAGTGAATTAAAAGTTACAGCGCGGCATTTGGCTTTGTCCTACGCCTCATCAGAAGTGCCAAAAGCATTTTATTTCGGTAGAGACAGAGGTAAACATTTACAAAAGAGATTTAAGACATCAATATCAAATATAATAGACGACCTGAATTGGAGATTTGAGAAGAATGAACGTGTCAAAGAAGATGCGGAAAAGTTCAAACATAAACGAGCTGATTTGGAAAAACATGTCTATGATAATACCGGCGGCGATACTCTTAAAAGTACTATCGAAGAAACCAACAAGACTCTTAAGAGGTTGGATATACCACCCATTGATTTGAGTTTAATCAAAACCTTGACTCCATATGACACTGCGGAGGTCGTAAAACGTTTTGACGGGTTTGAACTCCCAATCCAATTAGCAGGGAGCGGTATAGAAATGATTACTGCTCTAGTTTTTTTGGAGACACTAGCACGTATTTCAAAAAGTGAAATATGTATAATTATTGATGAGCCAGAACTTCATTTACACCCAACATTACAGGATAAGATTGCCCATCATTTAGAACATATCTCTAAAACCTCACAAGTCTTTGCTTCAACCCACTCACCATTCTTCTTTAAAAACTGCTTTGAGCGATCTGGTATTAAGGTTTTGCTTGCAGAGATAAATGATGACAAAGTACGCGTTCGTGATGCAAAAGATAAATGGTTTGGATTATTACAATGGAGCCCATCGTGGGGAGAAATTTGCTACTTCGCATATAACTTACCAACGAATGAGTTTCATGATGATCTTTACGCAAGCTTACAAGATAAAATTGGGTTTGAGCGTGTTTGTGACATCGAAGCCTGGTTCACCTCGAACGGACAATCAAAAGAGATAAAGTGGACAGATGCTAACGGTAACATACAAGAGGAGACTTTAATGACATATATTAGAAATCGAATTCATCATGGAGATAATCAAAATCGACCCTTGTTCACACCAAAGCAATTAGCTGATTCGATCAAAAGAATGATATCTTTACTTAGGTAACGTAGCCAAGCTTTTTGTAGTATCTAACGCACCTCCTGTACAATTTTGGTTGGCGCAGTAAGCATTTGTTTCGAATAATGATTTTTCAGTTTTTCGGTGAGGCATTCTCGCGGCGGCGGTTAAAAAATCTTCTGAGTTCAAATTATTATCACAGAACTAAGAATTTTGAATTGAATCGACAATTCGTAACAGCTGATTCGCAATGTGGATTATATCCGCTGCTTCCCTGGGGTCTGAAAGAGCAACATCACGATGACTGGCAGGATTCTTATAAGTGCCAATAGCACCTGTGAAAAGTTCCATGCGAGCAGCTTGTTCACCCTCGTCCATGCTTTTATCGGTGAACACACCATTAGTGGGATTAAATGCTTTACGTATAAGCTTGACCCCGATGTCGCTATTACTTAGTCCTGCTTTATTCCTTACTCTGACTTCAACTTCCTTAAATGCCTGGAAAACAGCTGTATCATAATCGCCCCTGATAAACGCTTGTTTTACTTTTCTAACTAGAACCGGGTCTAAGCCCTCAGAAGGCAAAAGATGTCCTTTTCTATATGTATCAAAATCCTGAGATTCAAGCACTACTCGACCTCGCGGAGTTATAAATACCCAATTTATATCCCCCGGTTGCGGAGCAATAAATAGCTCTCGTTCGAGCCACCTCCATGCTACGATAAATCTTTGTAATACTTCTTGCCTGCGTTTATGGTTGTCGCCAGCCCATTTAATAAAATCAGGGTCAGTGTCTAAGGTGTAGTTGTGTATATTTAGTTTCTGCTGTCCTGATTCACTTAGATGTTTCAAAACTAAAGGAGCGAGTTCTTCTGGTTCCATGTCTAGAACTGTTTCTATAGGTGGAAAGATCTGTTCGTAAGTGTTCATCTATTAAATGATACTCTAATGATTACCAAAGTGTACAGATGAATGCTCCCCATCGTTGTTACTTGATTTCGAATTCATTCCTGTTTACCTTTTTGTGCCATTTTCGGGAAACCCATGAAAAATATGAAACTTATGACTCTAATAAAAGCTCGTTGAATAGAAACAAAATTTTCTGTTGTGATCATTTGAAATCTATTGCAAACGGTTTTAATCACTCTTCGGAAAATATAGGGAAGTGATAAAAGTGAGATTTGATAAAAAATATAGCTTGCAGTTGATTAGAATTATTTTATACTCTCTGAAATTTTATAAAGGAATTTTGCTAGACTGGCTTTCAATTTATCCAATTCAGCCATAGCATCTTCAATACTATTAATTCTGTATTCATCTTTTATAAAATGTTCCATGTCCTTTCCTTGCCCTTCAATACCTCTAATAACTTCATTTAGTTCTTCTTCATGCCTCTTACTTTTAACTGAAAACAAGAGTGATAAGAATATAGCGATGAGGAAAAAAGAAAACAGTGACTCAATCATAAACGTCACTTGCGAAACTGGCATAATTGGAACAACCTCATTGATTGAATTAAGCCAGAGATTGTTAAAGCTGTAATAAAAGAAAGTAAAAAATGATGGCGAAGTAGAAAGGGTAAAAACGTCATGGTTGATTTTATAAAGACCAAAATTGATCATGGAAAAAGAGAATACTGTCATCAATATCAATAATATGATGGTCAATACATCAGAAACTACATCGAAGCCACTATTTTGATAATTTCGTAGCTTCTTTGCTGTAAAGAGACAAACCCTGTTAAATAATACTGAGGTTTGTAAGCTAGTGGTCCATTTTTCTAACTGTTTCTTGTCTAAGCTTTCTACTGGTAGATTTCTGATATTTTCCTCTAAAGCGAAAGGAGCTAATCCTTGCATTCTGACTCTGGTTAAAATTTTGATATGAGCTTGATATATGCTGGATGGTTTGAATACGAGAATGAATCTATGGACATAAATTATAGTAAGTATAATGAACAACATTGAAAGAGAAAACCATAATAACTTTTGATCCGAAAAGTTAAAAATTATAGCTACTGATACCAAAAAGAATGCTAGGACAATAAAGTTATATTTGATTGACTTGATGAATGAAAGCAGAGCATTGATAACTGCAAACGTAAAAATCCAACTCTTTTGTTTCAGCACGAATCTTGGGACTTTCCAAAAAATGACTATAAGGGGAAAAAATAATATATAGAGTGACCAAGTTACAATATGCCTATTTTTAGTGAATAACCAAATGATTGCTAAGCTTCCGATCAAAACGAATAATTTGAAATTCGATAACCAGGAATAGTTCGGGAAGAATTTGTTTATCAAGAACAAATCAATATCAAAGATGAAGAGCTTTAAAATAACATAAAGCCAGAATAGAGTAGCAAAAAGATCTCTAATCCTGTTGGTAATATGACTTCTAAAGTTTTCCTCTCTTCGTTGTAGTTGCGGTATATCCGTTAGACCCGTATCTTCATTTGGAGTTATTTCGTTTTCCATAGTTTATATTCTGTAGGAATTATTCTCTTACTCTCTTGAACATGGCGCGAAGGCATTCAAAAGCTCCTATTATCGTCGATAGCTGGTCAATTACAGTAACCTATAATAACTTTCGCCATTCGAGGATGTTTCTTCACTTTCAATTTTTCGGTCTTTTAATTACCCCGATCACTTTCCCACATATACTGATTTGATCTTCTGGATGAATATATATCGGTCCATAATCAAATGAAGAATCGGCCATGAGTACAACTTGTTTGTTCTTTTTGTCATCTATGAATCGCTTAATGGTTGCCCTGCCGTCAATTATTGCCACAACAATATTTTTATCTTCAGCAACTTTATCATTACCGTCAATAATCACATAATCCCCATCATCAATACCTTTACCCTTAATATTGACTCGATTCATCGAAGAGCCGTCAGCTTTTATGGCATATAGCCCGTCCGGCTTAGACCGGCCCACCAGTTTGCTCGACACCCGCAAAAAACCTTGATAATTCGGCTCTGCAAATATGTTGGCAGGGCCGCAGTTTGCAGCCCCCACTATCGGAATTGAAAAGAGACTTTTAGGCTTTTCGAGCAAGCCCTTAGCCCAGCTAGGCTGGTTACTAGTGCGTTCCATCATCCCCTTTGCCCTATCAATGGTCAGAAAGCCCCTCTTCTGAAGTTGCAATAAATGATGCTTAATTTTTTGGGGTGATTCATTCGGCATGCCGACAGCGTGTGCCATCTCCCGCAAGCTCATCTTCGCTAGATTCTTACTCTTTGAGAGCTCCAGGAGTTTTTCTTGTATTGGGTGCATACGTAAAGTTTATCATAAGGCCTTAAATATTGAAAGTCCTTAATACTTGACACTAATCTCATTTGTAGATAGAATGAAAATAATATATCTAGGAGGCCACTTTCATTATGAGTAAGAAATCAAAAACTTCTCTACGTGGTCGTGATGCCGGAACAGGTAGATTCACAACAGTGGAGAAAGCACGCCGACAAAAATCCACTCATGTGGTTGAACGTGTTCCAAAACCGGGGCATGGCGACACGAAAAAGAGATAGTCTTTATTCAACATCTATATGCTCTATCCACGGCGTACACGAATAGAGTTTCTCTTCATCTTCCTCTGTGAGGTCCAGCACCCTCGCAATAACATGCTCCCATTCATGTCCAAGTACATCACCTAATTGATTTGCCCAAATTGTTATTGTATCACCAAGATATTTATAGGCACCTTCAATTCCTTTTTCCCCAATGCAGGAATCCTTGCTCACTAAAACAATCTTGAAATCGCTTGCTATCTTCCCGGTAAGGAGACGCGCTTCCTCGATAACAGCAGATTGCACATCTAGGGAACCCGTGCCGTCTCTTCCTTCTACGGCATGTATTTTCTGAGAATAAGAACCGGTATCCATATGGAAACCGTTACCCACAAGAGATGGCGGGCGCTCTGCCGGTTCAATATTAATATCTACCTCAGCATTGAGAACCTCCTCAGAACATCCTAAAATTTCCTTGTACTGAGCGTCTATTTGATAAAGTACTTCATCAGTAATATCCCATGAATGAGATGCGTCTGTATATACCCCAAAACCCAGGGATGATCTGTGAAAAGAAGATTCATCTGGGGGAGGATAATTTTCGATAGCATTGCATCCCACTAATTCTTCATACACGAAAGAAACAAGTACAATCCCCAAAATAAATACACCTAAGAATAAAAATATGCGAACAATACAAGAAA
>PFCO01000003.1:136785-136927 GCA_002772995.1 Candidatus Niyogibacteria bacterium CG10_big_fil_rev_8_21_14_0_10_46_36 | reverse complement strand
AAAACAAGAAGATAAAAAAGAAAAAGAAAGCGGAGGACGCTTGTTGGCGCTTGCTTCGGGTGGACGCTATGATTCGCTTGCGTATGACTTAGGTATGAAAGAACCGAAAACAGAGGAAGAGGCCGTATGGAAAGGTGCGGCG
>PFCO01000003.1:74252-136756 GCA_002772995.1 Candidatus Niyogibacteria bacterium CG10_big_fil_rev_8_21_14_0_10_46_36 | reverse complement strand
TGAAGAAATGCTTTCACGGAAAAACAAAGGAATTAAACAAGAGTCACCGAGATTATTTTTTATCCAGCTAGGGCCGCAAGCAAAGCAACAAAGTTTTTTGCTGCTTGAGCAATTCCGTAAAGCGCGTCTTTCTGTTGCGTCGTCTCTTTCTAAAGACAGCATTAAGAATCAGCTAAAACACGCCGCTCAATTGGGCGTTTCGCATTCTATCATTTTGGGGCAGAAAGAAGCGATTGACAACACAGTAATTGTGCGCGATATGGATACCGGCATGCAGGAGATTGTTCCGCAGGAAAAGCTTCTTGACTATTTAAAGAAAAAAAAGAAGAATAAATAACACACTTCAGTATGGATTCATGCCTTTTTTGCTCTATTGTCCGCAAGGAGAAAGAAGCAGACATTGTTTCGGAGGATAGCGACATAGTCGTGTTCACTGATATCCGCCCTTCGGCGCCAGTGCACCTTCTTATTGTCCCCAGGAAGCATATTGTTTCTGTAAGCGAATTAGAAGATGGGGACGCCCCTTTGGTGGGAAAGCTTTTTTTGAAAGCGCGGGATGTGGCGCGGGAGAAACATATTGACGGATATAAATTATTGTTTAATGTAGGACGAAAGGGAGGACAACTTATCGATCACATACATCTTCATCTTATGGGGGGATGGGACAAGGCAGAGCCACATAAATAATTATGAGTGCAAAAAATACCACAATTATAGAAGTTAAACGGCGCCAGAGCGAAACTCCGGGAGCGCTTGTTCGGCGTTTTTCTAAAAAAGCGCAGCAATTAGGGGTCGTGCGTAAGGTTCGCTCGGGCCAATTCCGCGCGCGTCCATTGTCTCAAAAAAAGAAAAAAGACGCCGCGCTTCGGCGTATGTCCCGGGCGAAGGAAGTCCAATATTTGCGGAAGATAGGCAAGCTTAAAACGGGAAAGACGAATCGGAGAAAATAATGGATGACGCCGGAGTTTTATTTCTGGTATACTAGATATACATCCACATATCTACGCCCCGTTAGGCGTCTTGGATAAAAATTTTAAGAAATTTTTTATTACAAGACGCATGGCGGTATAAAAAGGCAAGATATGATGTTGTGTGCTTAAATATTACAACCTAGCCAGACTTCTAACGGGGCATGAGTCTCAAACAAACTATTTACGACGATGTAAAGAAAGCGATGCGCGATAAAGATGAGGCGCGGCTTTCGACGTTGCGAATGCTTTCATCCGCAATCACCAATAAAGAAATAGAGCTCCGCAAAAAGGATGTCGGGTTGTCTGATGAGGAGGTTGTGGAAGTGATTCGGAGTGAGGCAAAAAAACGAAAAGATTCAATTGAGAGTTTCCGGGAAGGAGGCCGCGAAGAGCTTGCAGAAAAAGAATCAAAAGAGCTCAATGTGCTCTCTTCATATCTCCCCCCCGAAATGTCTGATGAGGAGTTGCGGTCGCGTATTGAAGAGGGTATGCGCGAAGCGAATGCGAAAAGCATGGCCGACTTTAGTAATGTCATGAAGGCCATTATGCCGGTGCTTAAGGGTAAAGCGTCGGGAGATCGCATCTCACAGATGGTGCGCGAACATCTCATGACCCAAGAAAAAAATGGCGGTTGAGTTGAACTCTGCGGCACAACGGTTTCGTTCGGTGCCGTGGCAGGACATACAAACAAAAATATTGGGGAAGCGTTTTCAGATAAGCGTTGCAATACTTTCCGATACTGAAATGCGCCGTGTGCGGCGCATTTTGCGGGCGCAAAAAAAGTTTCATTTTGAGCCGAATCATGCATTAAATGTTCTTTCTTTTCTACTTGGAGATGGCATAGGCGAGGTGTTGTTGAATAAAGATCAAATACGGAAAGAAGCAGAGCGCTACGGGGATTCATTCCGGGAACGCCTTATGTGTCTCTACATACATGGACTGCTTCATATAAAGGGATATGACCACAAGCACAGAAAGGATGAGATTCGTATGACGGGGCAAGAGGAGAAGTTTTTTGGATATTTTGTCAAACGCTGAAAAATTGCGTTATACTAAAGTATATGGCGCGTCACATCGCTACAGGCATTGATATCGGAGTTTCCAGCATTCAGACGATGATAACGGAATGGGATGACGCAAGCGGGCGCATGCAGATCAGGGGAGTGGGGGATGTGCATTCGGAGGGCGTACGGCGAGGGGACATCATAGATATTGATGCGGCGGCGACACAACTGAAAAAATCTCTTTTTCAAGCGACAAAAATGGCGGGCACCAAGGTTTCGTCAGCCTTTTTTTCGTATGGAGGCGCAAGTCTTGATTCTTCTATTGCGCGCGGCTCTCTCGTGCTCCCGTACGCAAATGGAGGAGATATTACCGAACGTGATGTCAGCCGGGTGCTTGATGCGAGTTACGCAAGTATTGTGCCGCATCACAACAAAGAAATTCTTCATCGGTTTCCTATATTGTTCCGCGTTGATAAAGATCTTATTACCCGGAACCCGGTGGGCATTACCGGTTCCCGCCTTGAAGCGGAAACGCTTTTTGTTACTGCGCTGTCTCAGCAGATAGAACATATTGCAGCATGCGCCGAGCGGGTAGGTATTGCGGTTGATGATGTGGTCGCTTCTCCGCTTGCGGCATCACGCGCAGTGCTTTCTCAGCACAAAAAAGAAGTGGGTGTGATGACGCTGGATATCGGCGCGGGTACGGTGAGCGCCGCAATTTTTGAAGAGGGCGTCCCAGTATCGGTGAAAACATTTCCTATAGGGGCGCAGGCAATTACTCACGATATTGCTATCGGACTCCGGATTGGACTTGAAGAAGCAGAGCGTCAAAAGCAGGAATACCGGAATTTTCGCGGTTCAACAAAAAAACATATAGAAGAAATAATCACGGCGCGTGCGGGCGACATATTTGAATCGGTTGACGCGCATCTTAAAAAGATAAACCGGGACGGTCTTTTGCCGGGCGGTGTCATTCTTGCCGGAGGGGGATCGCATTTGTTTAACATTGAAGCAATGGGGCGGGATTCCCTTAAGCTTCCGGTTGAAGTTGCGCGTGCCCTTGAGGAATCCGAGCTGGCAGAGGAATTTGATCCGCGTTTTGCAACGGTTGCTGGGCTTTGTCTTATGGCGTATGAGTCTGATATAGAAAGTGGGGGCGGCATGTTCTCAGGATTTTCACAAAAAGGGGGTTCACTTTTGTGGCGCTGGTTTAAGGCGTTTCTGCCGTAGGAGGGGCTGGATTTTTTTCTTGCTCTATGTTCTTGTAATAATATCCTTGAAACGGGTATTTTTTTTATTTATTATGGGAGTGCATTAGATTGTTTTTTCTCTATTCTATGGCAAACATAAAACCTGAAATTGAAGCATTTGCTCGTATCAAAGTAGTCGGCACCGGCGGTTCCGGTTTGAATGCCGTTGACCACATGATACGGTCAAAAGTAAAAGGCGTTGATTTTGTTGCGGTAAACACCGACACGCAAGATCTTCACAATTCTGAAGCGTCAAAAAAGATACATATTGGTAAAAATCTCACTAAAGGGCTGGGTGCTGGGATGGATCCTGAAGTGGGGCGGCAAGCTGCTGAAGAAACGCGCGATGAAATCCAAGAAGCGCTCAAAGGTGCTGACATGGTTTTTGTTACCTGCGGCATGGGAGGAGGCACGGGAACAGGCGCAAGTCCGGTTGTTGCGGAAGCGGCACGCTCACAAGGCGCGCTTACTGTTGGCGTGGTTACAAGGCCATTTGGCTTTGAAGGAGCGGAGCGCGGGAGGATAGCAGATTCGGGACTTGATCGTCTTCGTTCATCAGTAGACGCAATGGTGGTTATTCCGAACGACCGCTTGCTCACCGCTATTGAAAAAGAAACCACATTTCTTGATGCGTTTGCGATGTGTGACGAAGTATTACGCCAGGCGGTAGAAGGAATCTCCGACCTTATTATGCTCCCAGGCATTATCAATGTTGACTTTGCGGATGTCCGCGCAATTTTGCAGAATGCGGGGTCAGCGCTTATGGGTATTGGCACTGCTACGGGAGAGAAGCGCGCTGAAGAAGCGGCTCATAAAGCAATCAATTCTCCTCTTTTGGATATGTCTATTGACGGTGCGCGCGGGGTGCTCTTCTCAATTGCCGGCGGTCCTGATATGACTATGTGGGAAATTCAAGAAGCGGCGCGCATTATTACGGATGCTATTGATAAGGATGCCCGTGTGATTTTCGGAGCGTTGCACGATGAGCGATTAAAGAAAAACGAGATCAAAATAACTGTCATTGCCTCAGGATTCCCCGAGGGGGGTGTCTCAAAAACCCTCTTTTCTGAGGGGAAAACAGGCCAAACCTTCCCTATAAAGAAGGCTCAAAAGCAAACAGTGGAAAACTCGCTTGCAGAGGATGATGGAAAAAATGATACAATAGAAGAGAAGGAAGACTGGAATACTATTCCCGCATTTCTCAGACGCTCTCGAAAAGACTAATCTCAACAGAACGCCCCGACCTCACTTCTTTGCGTTTCCTCAATCATATTCTTTATCATTAAGTTCCATCTTATATTTGTATGGTGTCTCACGCATCCTCTTTTTTGGTCCAATCCGTGCGAAAGCGCGATGGTCGGGTTGTTCCTTTTGACAAAAATAGAATTAGTAGCGCGATTTCTCGTGCGATGCAAGCAAGCGGTGAGGGAAACCCTCAGCGCGATTCTTTTCGTATTACCGACCGCGTTATTCAGCGCTTAGCGGCGCGGTATCCTCGCGGCGGTGTTCCCTCAATTGAGGCGATACAAGACATAGTAGAAGAAAGCCTCATCCTTTTGGATTTTCCAAAGACTGCAAAGGCATATATTTTATACCGAAGTGAACGCGCGCATATCCGTGAAAAAAAGAAAACGATTCCCGAGCACATTCAAAAGCTTGCGCAAGATAGTAAAACGTATTTCAGAAATCCGCTTGCAGAATTTATTTATTATCGGACATACTCACGCTGGATTGAAGATGAGGGAAGGCGCGAAACATGGATAGAAACGGTTGATCGTTATATTAATTTTATGCGTGAGAACATTAAGGATGCGTTTACTGATCAAGAATACCAGGAATTGCGAACTGCAATATTAAAACAAGAGGTGATGCCGTCCATGCGTCTTTTATGGAGCGCCGGCGAAGCTGCTCGGAAGACGAATGCAACAGCATACAACTGCTCGTTTATTGCTCCGTCAAAGATTGAAGATTTTGCAGAGATTATGTATCTTCTGATGTGCGGAACGGGTGTCGGGTATTCCGTTGAATCACAAACGGTTCAGCAGCTCCCCATTGTAAGGCGCCAACACGGAGAAAAGCTTCCTACACATGTTGTTGGGGACAGCAAAGAGGGATGGGCCGAAGCATTAACGCTTGGACTCAAGACATGGTATGCAGGGAAAGATATCGCTTTTGATTATTCACAGCTTCGTCCTGCGGGCGCGCGTCTTTCCACTATGGGAGGACGAAGTTCGGGGCCGGAGCCGTTGCGTGCCCTTTTGGATTTTTCCCGCTCAAAGATACTCGCACGCCAGGGCCGGCGGCTTTCAAATCTTGATATTCACGATGTGATTTGTAAGACCGGAGAAGTCGTTGTTATGGGAGGTGTCCGGCGGAGCGCTTTGATTTCGCTTTCTGATTTGGATGACAAAGAGATGCGCCATGCAAAAACTGGGCAATTTTATCTCACAGAACCCCAGCGTTCTATGGCGAATAACTCCGCAGTATACAACGAGCGTCCAACCGCAACCGAATTTATGCAGGAGTGGTTAGCGCTCGCACAATCAGGAACAGGGGAGCGCGGTATTTTCAACCGGGGAAGTCTTAAAAGACAATTGCCTGCACGGCGATGGAAGGTATTCAAGCCGCATAGCGCTACATGTGGGACAAATCCGTGCGGAGAGATTGTGCTCCGTTCAAAACAGTTTTGTAACTTGTCGGAGGTTGTCGCGCGGGAAGAAGATACGCAAGATTCGCTTTTCCGTAAAGCGCGTCTCGCCGCTATGCTCGGAACATACCAGTCATCTTTGACTCATTTCCCGTTTCTCTCAAAGGAATGGAAAGAGAATTGTGCAGAAGAACGCTTGCTCGGTGTTTCCATCACTGGGCAATGGGATGCTCCTGCGGTGCGCAACCCCGAAACGCTCGAACGCATGAAGGAGATCGCTGTACGAACGAATGAGATGTATGCGCGTCGGCTTGGTATCAATCCCTCAACCTGTGTTACATGCGTCAAGCCGTCAGGGACCGTTTCGCAGCTTGTTGATGCTTCTTCGGGGATGCATACGAGGCACGCAAAATATTATATCCGGCGCGTGCGCATTTCAGCGACTGACCCGCTCTTTCATATGTTGAAGGACCAGAAATTTCCCTATTATCCTGAAGTGGGACAACATGACAATTCCGCAACGACATTCGTTCTCGAATTTCCGGTAAAAGCTCCAGAAAAAGCAATCATAAACCTGAGTGCGCTTGATCAATTGAAGCATTGGGAGATGGTAAAGAGTAGTTTCACCGAACACAATCCTTCAGTGACTGTTTCTGTGGGACACGACGAATGGATAGAAACCGCAAATTGGCTTTACAAGCGCTGGGATATCTTGGGCGGCCTTTCATTCTTGCCAAAGTCAGAGCACGCGTACCAATTGGCGCCGTATGAAGCAATAAGCGCAGAAAAGTACCACGAGCTTATGGGAAAAATGCCGAAGATTGATTTTTCACAAATTGTTGCGTATGAAAAAGAGGACAACACCACCGGCGCAAAAGAGCTTGCGTGCGTCAGCGGTACCTGTGAAATAGATATTGATCCTGACGAAGGCAGGACGATGCCTGAAAAAATAACATCCGAATCAGATTCTAATTGATATTTTCTGCTAAAAAGCAAAAACCCGCATGAAGCGGGTTTTTGCGTTATAGATATATTCTTCCTATAAGCCGAATTTTGTACCAATTTCGTTCGAGTGAAACGAGATTTTATATTCGCTTACAGCGAACAACATTGGCAATGATCATTTATCTGGATCCCGCATTACTGCGGGATTCTAGCGGCACTTCCCGCTATTCATTAAACATAATGTCTAATAAAAAGTGGGACACGGCCTTGCACTCGGGTATGGATTTAGCCGTTTCATCTTCACATTTCTGTCCCTATAGTGAAGCTGAGCCATCTAGCTTGGGATTGGGCTCTCCCTGAGCCTTTCGGCCGACCTGCTTGTCGGCAGGCAGGGACGTTTCTGTTCGCACCACTCGGATTGCCCCGGACGGGTGTTACCCGCTACCTTGCTCCCCGACGAACATCGGGGGAGTGTTCGGACTTTCCTCCCTGCGTATGCAGAGCGATCATTCAGAAAAACACATCTGAAAAAATAATAATGTAATTTTTATGAATTGTCAACTCCATTTTTCTATCCGGGGCTTCTAACGGTATCAGCACATCCTCACTGCGGGAGGGGGCAAGATATGATATTCTAAAAGGAATGAGTAAACGAATATTTTTCGCTTTCCCCCTGGATGATGCCTTGGAAGATAAAATAATCCGGTGGGAAAAAGACTTGCAGAAAAAAGTGAATCTCCCCGTGCGCTGGATAGAGCCGCGCAATCTTCATGTCACCCTTGTGCCGCCATGGTCTATTGAAGAAAGCCAGGTAGATTTTTTAAAGGGGCTTCTTTTGCCGACTATCAGCAATGTTATTTCATTTGAGATAGAGCTTACCCGTATACGGTTTGGTCCGACCACCCGTATGCCAACGCTTATTTGGGCAGAAGGGCCTACGCCGCCTGCTATGCAGGAGTTAAAAGAAGAGATTGAACGGATATTAAAGCATGCGAATGTTGATTTCTATCCAAGCCGGGAACCATTCCGGCTTCATGTAACGCTTGCGCGCTTCCATCCCGAAGAATTCTCCTCGTTCCCTATCCAGCAGCTTGATGAAGGTGTGAAGTTTTTTGGCACACTCTCCTCTGTGGTGCTTATGCAATCTATTCTTGGATTTGGTGGAGCAGAATACAATATACTCCATCGGTATCTCTTGAAGGAAAAATAGCACGCGGCGCTACATGCCGTTTTTCTTTTTCTTTGCTATAGTAGAGGTGTTTTTCGTATGAAAGATTTGTTTGATGACGCATTTGCGCGTACTATGCCGCTTGCCGAACGTATGCGGCCGGATGATTTTTCCGGATTTGTGGGGCACGAAAAAGTGGTGGGCAAGGGGATGCCGCTCCGTGAAGCCGTTGAAAGCGACCAATTGCAATCGCTTATTTTGTGGGGGCCTCCCGGGTCCGGCAAGACCACGCTCGCGCATATTATTGCCGAAAAATCAAAGGCGTTTTTCCATCCGTTTTCTGCGGCAGTGTCGGGGATTCCGGAATTACGAAACATCATACGCGAAGCTGAAGACCGTCTTAAGCACCATGGTACCCGAACCATATTATTTGTAGACGAGATACATCGCTTTAACCGTACGCAGCAAGATGCATTTCTGCCTCATGTTGAGCGGGGGACCGTTGTTTTGATAGGAGCAACTACCGAAAATCCTTCATTCGCGCTTGTTCGTCCGCTTTTGTCCCGTTCGCTTGTATTAGTTCTCGACCCGCTTTCACTTGAGGATGTAGAAAAAATAATCCGGAACGCGCTTGCGGATAAAGAGCGAGGCCTTGGGCAGAAAAAAGTTTCGCTTTCTAAGGAGGGCATGCAGAAGCTCGTGCATTTTTCGGACGGAGATGCGCGGATTGCGCTCAATGCACTTGAGTTTACGGTAAAGCACGCAATGTCTCGCGGAAAGAAAAATGCCGTCATGCTCTCGGGCGCTTTGGTAGAAGAAGCGCTTCAGAAAAAAACGCTCCGGTACGACAAAAAGGGAGAAGAACATTACAATCTCATATCCGCGTTTATTAAATCAATGCGTGATTCTGATCCGCACGCAGCGTTGTACTGGATGACACGCATGCTTGAAGGAGGAGAAGACCCGCGGTTTATCGCGCGACGCATGGTCATTTTTGCCTCTGAAGATATAGGGAATGCTCAGCCGACAGCGATTGCTGTTGCGGTCGCCGTTGCCGATGCGGTTGCGTTTATAGGTATGCCCGAAGCGGCGATTAATCTCGCGCAAGGCGTGACATATTTGGCATTAGCAAAAAAGGACAATGCATCGTACACGGGGCTTATGGAGGCTTGGCGCGATACAAAGGAGAAAGGTGCACTTCCGGTGCCCAAGCATCTGCGTAATGCCACAACGAATCTCATGAAGGAATTAGGGCATGGCAAAGGATATGCGTATGCCCACGATTTTAAAGATGCAAAAGTAGATCAGGAGCACCTCCCAAAAGAACTAAAAGGAAAAAAATATTACCGCCCAAAAAAATAAAAAGCCCCATAGTGAGGCTTTTGTGTCTATTCATAATGATAGTTCTGTTTTGCTGACTGCCATTGATGTATGTATGTCTCTTTGCTTAGAAACAAGCCTTGGTTGTTTTTCCGTGTATCGTTTGTACTCGCGCGCGTATTCTGCCTCAATCGTATGTTCTGCTTCTTGAGTGGTTACTGTTCGTACAATAATGTAATTATGGAGCACTCCAGTTGATTTGTCGTATGCTCCGATATAAGTATTTCCGTTTGGCATATCAAACGCTACGATAGGCATCTCTTTTTCTTCTGCCATTCGTTTCTCCTTTTTAAAAAACGCTACGATGATGGTATCATTATTTCTATATCCATGCAAAAAAGTATACAGATAAAAACAGAAGACAGCTTTACTCTTGCCGGCACGCAGTATTGGGGGGAAACGGGAAGTCCCGGCGTTTTGCTTTTGCATATGCTTCCTGAAACAAAAGAATCATGGGATGCGTTTGCAAAGAAGCTCCAGGCGGAAGGATTCGGCGTGCTTGCGATAGATTTTCGGGGACACGGAGAATCTAGCGAGGGGCCTGACGGATACCGGTCATTTTCTGAAGAGGAAACCAAGCAAAGCATTCAAGATGCGCGGGCAGGTTTTTTATTTCTCCAGAAGGAAGGATGTAATCCGCTTTTCGTGATTGGCGCGTCTATAGGAGGTAATATTGCGCTTCAGCTACTCGGTGAGATTGGGGGTGTGCGCGGGGGAGTCGTTATGTCGGCGGGCCTTAATTATAGTGGCGTTGAGACGCTTCCTGCGGCGCGGCACATACGAGAACACCAGAGCGTATATTTTATCGCAGCAAAAGAGGATATCCGTAGGAACGGCATTTCCGCGTCTGTTATGGCGCAAGAATTATACGAAGCTGTGTCGTGTAAAGAAAAAAAGATAGATATATTTGCGGGTACAGAGCATGGCATTCATATGTTCAGGGCGTATCCCGAACTTGAGGGGAGTATTGTTGCGTGGCTCAAAAGACATGTATAATATAGAGGTATATGCCAAGCGTATTTCCCCAACTATTTGATTTTTGGTTTGTTGTCCCGTTCTTATTGCGGGTTCTTTTGGGTGTTATCTTTATTGTTCACGGGTATCCTAAATTATTCAAAAACTTTCAAGGCACAAAAGATTTTTTCCAAAGTTTGGGGCTTCGCCCCGCTGCAGCTTGGGTGATTTTCATCGGTGCGCTTGAGTTTTTCGGAGGAATATTTCTTATTGTGGGGCTGTTTGTCCAGCTGATAGCGCTTTTGATGGCAATCAATATGTTTTTTGCGATTGCGTTGGTCGCGCGCAAAAAGGGATTTGCAAACGGCTGGGAGTTTGAGCTTACGCTTCTCGTAATTTCACTTGCACTTTTCATCATGGGTGCGGGCATCTTTGCGATTGATGTTCCGTTCTAAGCCGCTCGAGGGAGCAGTACAGGAAGGCCCACAAGGCCTTTTTTATTTCTATTTTTGTGCTATAATCATTTTTATATTATGGAAAATACTGTTGTTTTTGATATAGAAACAAAAAAGGAATTCGCGGAAGTGGGTGGCCGCGATTTTGTTCATAAGCTTGGCATTTCTGTTCTTGCTGCATACACATCCCATGACGGCTCGTATCATGTGTTTGAGGAGCATGAGTTGCCGAAATTTGAGGAGATGATAAAAGCCACGGATCTTTTGGTCGGGTTTAACATCAAAGGATTTGATATTCCGGTTTTACAGCCGTATACATCAATAAATCTCAAGGAGATTCCCATGCTTGATATGATGGATGATGTCGTACAGGGGGTCGGCTTTCGCGTGTCGCTTGATAATTTGGCGCGCACAACTCTGAATATTTCCAAGAGCGCCGACGGATTGCAGGCGCTGCAATGGTTCCGGGAGGGGCGCATCCAGGAAGTAAAAGATTATTGTGTCCAAGACGTAAAAGTAACCAAAGAGTTATACCAATACGGTAAAGAGCACGGTCATATTAAATTTGTCTCGCGGGATGCTATGGGGGAGATATCCATTCCGGTCCGATGGGGGGAGGATTTTCAGGGGGATGTGTTCCAGGTATTGAAGAGCGCGTTAGAGTCGCGCAAGAGCGTCGAGATAGATTATGTTACAAAAAATCCCCAGGATGGAGGCGATTCGCGAAATACCCGCCTGGTTGATATCTACGCGTTAGACGCGGCAACCGTTGAGGGATATTGCCATCTCCGCAGAGGAAATCGCGTATTTAAGATTGACAGGATTCTCCGCGCGAAGCGCACCAATAACGATTATCAGCTTCATTCCGATGTGCAGAGCACTCTTTTATAATAGAAGTATATGACGAATCTTCAGTTCCATAACCACGCAGGCAACTTCAACTTTGAGCAGTTGGTAGATGAACTGATTGCGTACATTTACCATAAACCTGATGCGCATTATCATATCGTAGTCGGCAGTGATTCCCGTGCAGAAAAAGAAGTTTGTTTTGTTACTGCGGTCGGCATTTTGCGGATAGGAAACGGCGGCCGATATTTCTGGTCTCGTTCCTTGCCCGAAAAATGCGGCACTCTGCAGAACAGAATATTTAAAGAAACAATGCGTTCTATCGCATTTACCCAAGAGCTGCGGAGCGCGTTAAAGGATAAATTGGGAGAAGAGTTTTTTTGGAACAATCAATTGACAGTCCATCTTGATGTTGGAGAGAATGGTCCTACGCGAGAATTGATAGATACGGTTGTCGGAATGGTGAAGGGGTACGGCTTTGAGGCCGCGGTGAAACCATACTCGTTTGGAGCATTCGTGCTTGCCGACCGGCACACATAGTATTCCCGCTCATAGCTCAATCAGGCAGAGCAGCTCCCTCTTAAGGAGACGGTTGTAGGTTCGATTCCTACTGAGCGGACATAATAAAATCCCCTTACGAAAGGGGATTTTTGTTTTTAGAGGTGTACAAAATTTGAGAGACAGAAAATGCCGGCACCATCTTTGCGGACCTCTGAGGTGTATGCAGGTATTGTTCCGTACCCCACACTCCATAGATATTCGATAAAATCCGCATATTCGTGTGAGCGTTCTTTTATTTCCCTGAAACGCCTGTCCGTTTTTGAGAGGAGGATGCCCTGAGCGCTTCTCAGCATAGATTTTTCTGAAATTCCTCCGAAAGGCGCATTCAGGATAACAATCTTGCCAAATGGAACGCTGTTACAGATAAGATAATCTTTTGCGAGATGTTCGCTTACCTCATAGCGCTCGCACTCAAGGGTTCGTAAAAATCCTATCGTGCGCTTATCAAATGCACCTGGGTAATATATCAAGTGGTTTGTGTATCGAAGCGACAGTAAGCAGGTATCCAAGTGATAGAAATAGGGATTCACCAGGCGGAGATAGGCGATTGGTTTTTTTTCCTCAAGTCCAAATTGTTTTGAAACATATTCCACTGCTTCTTGTGTGGTGCGTTCTCCAATGCCCGCAAACCACATATCTCTCCCAGGGAGCAGGTCGCCAAATCCCTCAAAGGTCATCTCTACTTGTTCGTCCGGTGATTTGTGGAGTATCCGCGGTATGATGTAGATATTGTAGCCCGCAATGGGAAACCATTGTTTTATTTCTTCCGGTTCGTGGGTTCGCGTATCTAGGAGCATATTTGAAAGAATGATTTCTTTTTTTTGTGGATCGGGATGTCCAAAAAAGCTGTTTGCCGGATAAATAAGGCTTTCAAGATACTTATGAGGAGGGACGAACAACACCCGAGTTCCCAGATTTGCGTACATGTTGTATATCGCTGTTGCTTGTGTGCGGAGTCTCTTTTCGTCCGGCTGTATCATGCGGTTGTCGTGTATGTTTTCTTTACGCACCCGGAAGTATACCGGGTCTACCAGAATAACTTGTTTTGGGGTGTAGGCATATCTTTTCATGAGAGCCACCTCTCTTTTGTTTTTGAATGTAAGCCACATCCATAATACGCTATTTTTTTCATTTTTTCAAAGTGATACAATGAAGTGATATGGGAATAAAAGAAGCAATAGACGGATTTCCGGAGCAATTTTCGTATGCTCCCGTTGTAGAAAACGAAGCCTCATTAGGCTATGTAAAGCATGCGATAGCGGTCGGCATGGGTGGGTCTCATTTGGCCGCTGACATTATGGCATCGATATGCCCCGAAAAACATATCATGGTGCACACGGATTACGGGCTGCCTGCTATATCCGACGACATCCTTCGTGAAAGCATTGTGATTTGTAATTCATATTCGGGAAACACCGAGGAGGTGCTTGATGCGTTTGATGTTACAGAAAAGCGGGGAGCGCTTCTGGCGGTTATCACGACAGGAGGAAAGCTTCTTCTGCGTGCAAAAGAGAAGGGGGTAGCGTTTGTCCAGTTGCCGCACATCGACATACAGCCGCGAATGGCTCTCGGGTTCCATGTGCGCGCCCTCATGAAGCTTCTTGGTATGGACGAAGAACTCACCCAGACCGAAGCGCTTCACGAGCGTCTTGATACAAAAAAAGCAGAAAAAGAAGGAAGGCGCTTGGCTCGTGCGCTTCGAGGAAAAGTGCCTGTTATTTATTCATCCCGTACGCATGCGGCAATAGCATATAATTGGAAAATAAAGTTTAATGAGACGGGAAAGATACCGGCATTTTGCAACACATTTCCGGAGTTGAATCACAACGAAATGACCGGTTTTGAAAATACGGGCAAAACCGCACCTCTCAATGAACCGTTCCATTTTATTTTTTTAAAAGATTTGAATGATGATCCGCGGATACAAAAACGCATGGATGTGTGCAGACAATTATATGAAAAGCGCGGATTTGGCGTTGATGAAATAATAATAGAGGGAAAAAACAACTGGGAGAAAGCCTTCTCGTCCCTGCTTGTAGCGGATTTCGCAGCACTCAATACTGCGCTTGCGTATGAAGTTGAGCCGGAACAGGTGCCGATGGTAGAAGAATTCAAAAAAATGATATAAAAAGTTGATTTCTTTTTTCAAAAATCGCGTAGTAAAAAACGCGATTTTTTTGAGCTCGTTTTTGTGGTACACTCGGGTGTACTCAGAACATTAAAAAGAGAGGTGAAATGCAATGAAGACAGCGGTAAAAAAATTTACTGATCGTTATTGGGGCTGTTTTACTCCGACCACAATTGATTATAACGACAATCTGATTATTACGGGTGCCACGGGATGCTTGCTCCGCGATGAACGCGGGAAAGAGTATCTTGATTTTTGTTCGCAGGCGGGCGTTTCTAACATCGGACACAATCACCCGTTTTGGCTTGCTGCCTACAAATCATTACTAGAAACTATAGAGAAGGAATCAGTGCCATGGTATCTCATAGCTACCGATTTTCATTTCCAGTACGTTGTTTCAATAGATGGGAAGAAGGTAGAGATATCACAGCCGGCGCTTGCAGAGCGATTGAAAGAAATAGCGTTTGGGGATGATACGCGTTTTATCCAGCAGATATCAGGCGCGACTACGAATAATTCCGCGATAAAGTTTATAGACAAGCTGTATCCCGAAAAAAAATTCGCGTTCGCTTTCAAGGGGGCGTTCCAGGGACGGCAGGGGGGCGCGCTCGGATGTACCTATGCCAAGCCGATACAGCGCCAAGGATTTAGTATTGGCGGTCATACCATGGAACATCTGTCGTTTGTGCGGGACGAATACACATTAGCGCTTGTTATGCGGGAGTTGAATTATATTCCCCTGAGGGATTATGCGTTTATTATTTTCGAACTCATACAAGGAGAAGGCGGAGTAAATCCTGTTAATGAATATACAATACAATTGTTAAAGCATCTGCAGGATAACGGCGTCATTCTTGTGTGTGATGATGTGCAGGAAGGATTCGGGCGTACCGGCGCATGGTTGAGCTATGAGAATTTCAACATCGTTCCGGATATCATCACTGTCTCAAAAGCAATGGGAGGCGGTGATCCGATAGGCGCAGCGCTCTTTAATGCAAAAAATCCAGCGTTACGGGGGTGGGATGAACGATTGGCTGTTGGATGGGACTCAAGTACATTTCAGTGGAATCCGCACGCGGTGTTTAATGCTATCGTAACGATGATGATATTTGAGAAATATCATCTTATTGAGCGGGCGCGTGATATGGGTGGACACTTGAAAAATGCGCTTGAGGGGGCGATGGACCGTTTCTATGCGTTTGCGGAGCCCGGCGTTGTATATCCCGTACACAATATTGCACTTAAGGGAATCGGACTGCATTACGGCATTGAGTTCCAGGTATTTAATAAAAAAGCGGACGGCTATGTTGCTGATGTGGCATTACGCGATGCAACGCTTGCGCGTCTGCGTGAGAACGGTATTATTACGCTTTCCGCCGGGAATCCGAACATAAATCCGACAATACGCTTTATGCCTCCGCTTATTGTCACAAAAGAGGAGATAGCGACATGCGGTAACGCGCTTGCTCAGTCGCTTATTGAGGCATATCAGCTCGTATACAAGAAATAAAAATTACATCCGCCATATTATATATGGCGGATTTTTTGTAGATTTATCCCATATTATATGATAGACTGGTTGCGGTTTGAAAATATATATAAGCAAGGAGGCTCTGTATGGGCAAGACAGAAAAACACATACAGAAGGGAACATATGCATTTCTTGAGCGTCTCGGGATTAAGAATATAAATCCCGGCGCATGGGCGGGCTCCGCGCGGGAGCACACAGATGGCGCGTTGCTTGATTCCATAAACCCTTCAACGGGCGAAATGATTGCGCAGGTAACAATGGCGGGGAGCAGTGACTACAACGCTGTCATCGAAAAAGCAAAGGATGCATTTCTCACATGGCGCATGGTGCCTGCGCCAAAGCGCGGGCTTATTGTGCGGGAAATTGTGCGCAGCATTATCCGGCACAAAAAAGATCTCGGCAGTCTTATTGCACTTGAAATGGGAAAGATACGGCGCGAAGGCGAGGGTGAAGTCCAAGAAATCATAGATCTTGAAAAGGTGGCGTCAGGTATTTCACGCGGCAAGAATGGACATTCATTTTATAGCGAGCGCGCGCGGCATGCGCTTGGAGAGTGGTATAATCCCCTCGGCGTTATCGGAGTCATCACCGCATTTAATTTTCCGGTAGCGGTATGGGGGTGGAATGCGCTTATAGCGCTCGTAACGGGCAATGTTGTTGTGTGGAAGCCTTCACTCGAAACGCCGCTTTGCGCGATAGCAATACAGCGCATATGCAATCGTGTTCTTAAAAAATATGGACACGAGGGTGTGCTTGCGCTCGTTATCGGAGACAATATTATTATTGGCGAAAGGATGATTGCCGACAAAAACATCGACCTCATAAGTTTTACTGGCTCTACGCGCGTTGGTAGGAGAGTGGGGGAGATTGTGGGGGCGCGGCTTGGGCGTTCGTTGCTTGAGCTTGGCGGGAATAATCCCATGATTGTTCTTGATGATGCAGATATTGATCTTGCCGCACAGGCTGCATTTTTCGGATTTATCGGAACGACCGCGCAGCGATGCACGACAACACGGCGTATCTATGTCCACAAAGACAGATACTCCTTGTTTATAGGCATGTTTCTTGATCTTTGCGGAGGGGCTCATTTTGGAAATCCGTTGAACAAAAAAACCCTTGCGGGCCCTCTTATAAACAAATCGGCAGTTAAGAAATTCCTGGAGGCAACGGCAATCGCAGAAAAGCAGGGAGGAGAAATACTTATTCGCGGCGAACGTATGCACGAACGGGGATGTTTTGTAGCGCCTACTGTTGTGCGCATGCCAAAAGGAAAAAATCTCCCCATAGCTCTTGAGGAAACATTCGGTCCGATATTGTATATAACAGAGATAGACAGCCTTGAAGAAGGTATATCTCTTGCTAATGAAGCGCCGCAACAGTTAGCGGCTGCGCTTTTTACTGAAAAAATAAGCGCAATGTATCATTTCCGGGGACCGGAAGGTTCTCGTGCGGGGATACTAAACATTAATTGTGGAACGAGCGGCGCTGAATCAACTACTCCGTTTGGCGGTAATTATGATACCGGATGGGGGAGAGAGGCCGGAGGGGATGCGTGGCGTAATTATGTGCGTGAAAGCGGCGGAGCTACGAACTACTCGGGTGTTATGGAGCTTGCACAAGGCATCCGTTTTACGGAAAAGAAAAAATAAAAACAAAACGGCTCTTCTAGAAGAGCCGTTTTTATTATGCTACAGTAGAGACACTTCGGGATGTAGTATACCGGCAGTACGCATGCATGGGGGTAAAATGTAAAGATTTTTACATTTTACGGGATTATATCCTTTGCTTGTTGTGGTATAAATAAAAATAATCCCTGGCTCTTTGTATTCTTTCGTCGGGCCGTAGTATACCGGCAGTACGCATGCATGGGGTGCATGTAGACCGAGTTCGATTCTCGGCGGCCCGACGAAAGAATACAAAGAGATATAGACCGGGTTCGATTCCCGGCATCCCAACAAAAAGTGCTTGCTTTTTTATACTGCATTGATAAGATTGTTTTCATACAATACACTCAAGACCTTTAAAAATGGGGGACTCACAATGAGTTACATAGGCGTTACCGGCTTTTCAAAGCGAGAAGAAGTTTCTGCCGCACTTGAGGCATATAAGGGCAATAACCGAAAGCTTATGGTTGGCGTACTCGCCACATGGAAATCATTGCGGGGCATACCCATGAAGCCGATATGGGCAAAGCAAACACCAGACCCGCAGGACATCAAAAATATTTTTATAGACGATGCTCGAGCGCTTAATTTGGTTCACTTCAGCACAGAAGAAGGGCAAGAACACTCAATAGCAGATGACATGCTTGCTATTCATAGGCTTGGAGGAGAGCATATTCACGGATTCCAGCTTAATATGACATGGCCCAGCATCGATCAATTAAGGACATACAAAGAAAAAGTATCCGGCGAATGCTACATTGTCCTTCAAATTGGACGGCACGCTGTTGAATCAGCGGGCACGCCGTTTATGGTATCCAGCATCCTTACTGAGTATCGGGGCGTGGTTGACGCTATACTGCTTGATTCGAGCGGAGGCCGCGGCAAGCCGTTTGACGCAGAGCGCGCCCGGCACATCCTTCTTGCTATAAGAGACAAGATGGACGATATCGGTCTTGGCGTTGCCGGCGGTCTTGGACCTCATTCATTAGATCTTCTAGAGCCGCTTCTTACGGATTTCCCCGACATAAATATTGATGCGCAAGGAAGACTGCGCAACGAAGAGAATGAGCTTGATTCGCGGTTAGTGCGTTTTTATATCTACAAAGCGTCGCTTCTTCTTGCATAAAGAATATGTATTGCTTCCATCGATAACGGTGGAAGTTTTTTGTTTCAGGAAATGCTTGTAGAATGAATGTATGCCAACGATTCAGCAGATCGCACAAAAGATAGCGTATGGACATGACAAGCGCGTAGACATGTTCCGTGATATACAATCCGAAATACAAAGCGAGGTTCTTCTGCGTCTTGGGAAGCATGTGCAATATGACATTTTAAACCAGCTTGATAAGCAAGAAATTGTTTCGTTGCTGGAACGACTAGACCCGGATGAGGCGACCGACATACTCCAGGTGTTTTCAAAGCGAAAACAAGAAACATTGCTTCGCGAGATGACCGAACAGATGAAAAATAGTTTGTCTGTGCTTTTGCAATTTGACCCGGAAACCGCAGGCGGTCTTATGAATTTGGATTACATTATTGTGGATGCAGATGACACTGTCGCACATGTTGCAAAGCGTTTTAAGGTACACGAAAAGCGCACTGGGCGCCTGCCTGCCATCATTGTGTCTCGTGAGGGGAACATGGCAGGATATTTGCCGGGGCATGAACTCGGATTTTCCCGCCCGAGTGAAAAAGTGTATAAGCATGTACGCAACATAGAAACCATTCATTATTCTGCAAGCCATGAGGATGTGCTCAAAAAATTCCGCCTCCATCCGCACAACAAGCTCGTCGTGTTCGGAGAAAAAAATGCGGTGCTGGGCATTATCTATTCTGACGATGTGCTGCGGCTGATGCATGAGCAGGAATCAAAATCGTTGTATGATTTTGCGGGTGTGTCTGACGAAGAGGGCGTGTTTGATTCTGCGCCGAGAAAGATACGGTACCGGTATAAATGGCTCATCGTTAACCTGGCGACAGCGTTTCTTGCGGCATTTACCGTCGGATTTTTTGAAGATACGGTTTCGCGTTATGTCTTGCTTGCGGTGTATATGCCAATTGTTGCCGGCATGGGGGGAAATGCGGCAACTCAAACCCTTGCCGTTCTTGTCCGCGGTATATCGCTTCGGCAAATTGACCTTGCGCATATCTGGCGGACATTGCGGAACGAGCTTCTGAGCGGATTTGTAAACGGGCTTATCAACGGTGTTCTTGTGGCAGGCGTTGTGTTGTTTGTAAACAGAGATATTAAGATAGCGCTTATCCTTGCATCCGCCATGATTATTAACCTCTTGGTCGCCGCTTTTTTTGGAACATTGGTGCCGCTTGTTATGAAACATTTTGGCAAGGACCCTGCGTCTTCGGCAACTATATTCATTACTACGGCAACCGATGTACTTGGTTTTCTCGCTTTTTTAGGGCTTGCAACTATTGTGCTCGCATAAATAAACGGCTAACACTTCTGTGTTAGCCGTTTTCCGCAGAACAAAAAACAAAGTAAGGAATTACTTTGTTTTTTGTTTCAGGTGGCGGTTGCCCTTGATGCATGTGGTGCATATTTTTGCCCGCTGTCCATTAGGAAACCGTGCCCATTGAAGATTCGGATATTTGCGCACATGCTTTGTTGGGTTGTATTTTCCGCGAAGAAGGTTCCGCTTGCCGCCCATCTTTGAACCCTTGTCGCATATAGGACATGTTTTCATAAGCGTATGTCGAAATTAGGTATGTTTTATGCTACCATAAACATAATCATATGTCTATCGATATCATATTCATTATTGCAATTGTCATTATGTCGGCTATTATCCATGAATTTTCCCATGGATACGCAGCACTCATGTTAGGTGATCCCACAGCAAAGCACCAAGGTCGTTTAACGCTTAATCCTATTCCGCACATTGACCCGATTGGTTCCATACTGGTTCCTTTTGTGCTGGCGTTTTTTGGCGGATTTATTATTGCGTGGGCAAAACCAGTTCCGTTCAATCCCTATAATCTTTCAAATCAAAAATGGGGTCCGGCAATCGTTGCGGTGGCAGGCCCGCTATCAAACATCATTATCGCCGTATTTTTCGGTGTTGTCATCCGCATGGCGGGGATACTGGCGCTGCCTGCAGCGTTTGTGCAGGTGCTCTTCTATATAGTGTTCATCAATATCATTCTCGCGGTATTTAACCTGGTTCCTATCCCGCCGCTTGATGGTTCAAAGATCTTGTTTTCAGCGTTGCCGTATCGATGGATGCACATTCAGCGGTTTTTGGAACAGTACGGATTTTTTCTTGTTCTTGTTTTTATTCTGTTCTTTTGGCAGCTTATTTCTCCCGTCATTGTTGCGCTTTTTTCATTAATAACAGGCATTCCGGCAAGTAGTTTCTTTTAAGTATGTTCGTGCCTCTCTCAATATTCATTACTGTAGGAGGCGGCGCAGCCATTCTTGTGATTGTTCTCGGGGTTGCGTATATGCGGACGAAAAGAAGCGAGAAAGCAAAGACGGAATTTTTGTCTATTGCGGCGCATCACATCCGTACCCCGCTGACACTAGTAAAGTGGACGCTTGCGGAATTTTTGGAAGGGAATTACGGCTCGTTCACTGATGAACAAAAGCACATGTTCGAAAATCTTATTGAGCGCAACGAACAGCTTGTCCGTTTTGTCCGTTCTCTTTTAGATGTAACACGCATAGAAAAGAAGAGCACAGTGCTCCATAAGGAGCGGGTATCCATGAGTCCGTTTCTTGAAGAACTTTTTCGGCGTTTGGAACCGCTTGCAACGAAGCGCGGAATGCAATTTTCAAAAGAGGTTGCGTCCGGCATGCCCGAATGCCTCATTGATGCTGAGGCGGTAAGCCGCGTGCTTGAGAACATCGTTGAAAACGCGGTTGTATATAACAAGCCGCAAGGGTCTATAGAAGCGAAGGCTCGCACAGAGGGGAGTGGCGTTGTTATTAGGGTGCGCGATACCGGCATTGGTATTTCAAAAAATGAGCTTTTGCATATTGGTGCGAAATTTTTTCGCGCTAAAAATGCAAAACAGCATGCAGCCCAAGGGACGGGACTTGGCGTGTTTACCGCGCGCGAAATAGTGCGTATGCACGGCGGAAATGTCGCCTATGAGTCTACGGAAGGAAAAGGGACGACGGTAATCATTCGGTTGCCTGTCGCATCCGGCAGCGCGCCTGTGGCAAAAAACGGAAAATAGCAACGCCTCCTCCTATTTGACCAAATTTTAGTAATCTGGTATCTTTTTATTTATCTGTAATATATGCCGACTATTAACCAATTAGTTAAAAAGGGACGCAAACAGCTCCGCAAAAAATCAAAGGCGGTTGCTTTGCAGCACGGATTTAATGTACTCAAGAACAAGCCGACCTATTTTTCGTCACCCTTCAAACGAGGCGTGTGTCTCCAGGTGAAGACTGTTACTCCGAAAAAGCCGAACTCAGCACTCCGGAAAGTTGCGCGTGTCCGTCTCACTAATAACATGGAAGTAACCGCATACATCCCGGGCGAGGGCCATAATCTGCAGGAGCACTCAATCGTGCTTATTCGCGGAGGCCGGGTAAAGGACTTGCCGGGTGTTCGGTATCACATCGTCCGCGGTGTACTTGATGCGTCGGGAGTAGATGGACGAAAACAAAGCCGTTCCAAGTATGGCGCAAAGCGTCCGAAAATCAAATCTGAATAATTATGCGACGACCGCTCCGAAAAAAACACGAAATAAAAACAGATCCGAAATACGACTCAACGCTCGTAGAGAAATTTATTAATTCTCTCATGTGGGACGGTAAAAAGTCTACCGCACGCAAAGTAGTATACGATATGTTCGAGATCATGGAAAAGGAAAAGAAGGTAGAGGATCCGTTGAAATTGTTTGAAGAAGCAATGGAGAATATTTCTCCTGTGATGGAGGTGCGGTCCCGGCGCGTGGGAGGCGCAAACTATCAGGTGCCCCGCGAAGTCCGTCCGGAACGGCGCCGGACGCTTGCTATCCGGTGGCTTTTGCAGGCGGCACGCTCGTCCAAGGGGCGGCCTATGGCGTATATCTTAGCTGAAGAAATAATCGGGGCCTCTAAAAAAGAAGGCGCTGCATTCAAGAAAAAAGAAGATACTCACAAGATGGCAGAATCAAACAAGGCGTTTGCTCACTTTGCGTGGTAATACATTGGTATGGCGAGACAATACCCGTTAGAAAAGATTCGAGATATCGGTATCATTGCTCACATTGATGCCGGAAAGACAACCGTAAGCGAACGGGTGCTTTTTTATACGGGCATCTCGCACAAAATAGGGGAGGTGCACGAAGGAGAAGCGATCATGGACTGGATGGAACAGGAGCGTGAACGCGGCATTACCATTACATCTGCGGCGACTACGGCATTTTGGGTTCCGACATACTTGGGACTTGGCGCGGGCGAGGCCGAGAAGCGAAAAGAAAACGAATATAAAATAAACATTATTGATACTCCGGGTCACATTGATTTTACGGTTGAGGTGCAGCGCTCGCTCCGGGTGCTGGATGGTGCAGTAGTGGTGTTTGACGGCGTTGCGGGAGTAGAGCCACAGTCAGAAACCGTATGGCGCCAGGCAGACAAGTTTGAGGTACCGCGCATGTGTTTCATCAACAAACTTGACCGCACCGGCGCGTCATTTCAAAAGTCCCTCGGTTCAATCATTGAACGATTAACCCCAAATGCTGTTCCGGTAAATATCCCTATCGGCCTTGAGCAAGACCATAAGGGCGTTATTGATCTTATGCGGATGAAGGCAATTCATTTTGACGGAGATCATGGCGAACAAATCCGGGTAGAAGACATTCCAGAGGATATGAAGGCAGAAGCAGATTCGTGGCGTACAAAGATGGTTGAAAAGATAGCAGAAACCGACGATGCGCTTACTGAAAAATATTTAGATGGAAAAGAAATCACCGAAGCAGAACTCCGTCCGGCGCTCCGAAAAGCAACACTTGCAAATATCATCGTCCCTGTATTTTGCGGCTCGGCACTCAAGAACAAGGGCGTTCAGCTCATGCTTGATGGTGTTGTTGATTATTTGCCTTCTCCCACTGACTTGCCTCCGGTAGAAGGATTTGACCCCGGAGACGAAGAGAAAACATTAACGCGTAAGCCAGACGACGCAGAGCCGTTTGCAGCACTTGCATTTAAGCTCCAGACTGATCCGTATGTAGGACAGCTTACATTTTTCCGTATCTATTCCGGCAAACTTGAAACGGGTTCGTATGTGCACAACACCACGGGAGATACAAAAGAGCGCATCGGGCGCGTGCTCCGGATACATTCAAATTCCCGCGAAGAAGTAAAAGAAATGTATGCGGGAGATATCGGCGCTATTGTAGGGCTTAAGAACACAAAAACGGGGGACACGCTTTGCGATCCGGACAATCTTATTGTGCTTGAAAAGATAGAATTCCCCGAACCAATGGTGTCTGTCCGCATTGAGCCGAAGACAAAAGCGGACCAAGAAAAAATGGGCCTTGCGCTTAAGCGCTTGAGTGAGGAGGATCCGACATTCCGCGTGCAAACCGATGCAGAAACCCTTGATGTCATTATTTCCGGCATGGGCGAACTTCACTTAGAAGTACTTGTAGACCGGATGCGCCGCGAGTTTAAGGTGGAAGCAAATATTGGAAAGCCTCAGGTGGCATTCCGCGAAACAATCACCGCAAAATCGGAAGCGGAAGGAAAATACATTAAGCAGTCGGGAGGCCGCGGGCAATACGGCCATGTCCGTATCCGTCTTGAACCGATGGAAGCGGCAACTGGGTTTGAATTCGTAAACGAAATTAAGGGAGGTATTATCCCGAATGAATTTATCCCCGCAGTTGAAAAGGGAATCAAAGAAGCGCTTTCCCGTGGAGTTGTTGCCGGCTACCCTATGGTAGACATTAAAGCGGCGCTCTATGACGGTTCGTATCACGATGTGGACTCATCCGAAGTCGCTTTTAAGATTGCGGGCTCCATGGCGTTTCAGGAAGCGGCGCGCCGCGCCAAGCCGGTACTTTTGGAACCTATTATGAAAGTTGAGGTTATAGCACCCGATGAATTTTTGGGCGATGTTACCGGGGACTTGTCATCAAAGCGCGGAACCATTGAGAGCATGGCCGACCGCTATAACTTAAAGGTGGTAGAAGCAAAAGTTCCGTTGTCAGAAATGTTCGGCTATGTAACCAACCTTCGCTCCATGACCCAGGGACGCGGAACATATACCATGGAATTCAGCCATTACCAGCAGGTGCCCGCAAATGTTGCGCGTCAAATTCAGGAGGCACGGGGAATGGGCAAGGAGGAATAAATATGAATGAAGAAGAAAAAACAGAAGAGAGGATGTCGGAGGAGGGGCTTTATTCAAAAGAGCTTCTTGAGGAAGATTTTGAAATAGAAAAGGATTTGGAAAATCTCCCGATATAGTTTTGACAAATAGCGCGAAAAGCGCTATTTTTGATAAAAATTAAAAAAGGAGGGCAATGAACGATAGCTATTGCATGCTTAGAAATAAAAACACTGGAAGATGCAAAACGGTTTACGGAAGATATGCTCGTTGAGCGCGGGAAAGACGGCTGGGTTATTAACGAGGACGAATATTACCGGCCTGTAGAAAATGGAGAAGCGATGCTCTTGGACAGATGGATGGGCGTTCTTCTGTATACCGAATTTTTCAAAGGAGTGGCATTATGAAAGCAACACAGCAAGGCTCGTATGAGTATTCTATGGGCAAGAGAACGGAAAAGCCGCAGTACCGCGTGACATTCAGTTTTAATGGCAGTAAAAAACATCTTGAGCTTTCATTTATGGAAGCCGAAACGCTTATGGTTACGGTATTTGGGATGTCGTGTTTTTCCAGGCATGGATTTAACCAGAGGTTTAACAGAAAGGGTGTATCTATAGAAGAAATATCGGAAGATGAGGCAAAAGGGAAAGCAGCTGAAAAGTGAAGCACAAAAAAGCAAAAAACCGCGCAAACGCGCGGTTTTTCTTATACAAAAGGGCGGCGGCGGGAAATGTCGGAGGGTAATTTTTAGGGAGTCTCGGCGCTTGACTTATTTTTAAGTCTCCGTTACTATGGTCTCTATATCCTTATAAAAAGGTTTTTTTATTTTTTTATTATATATTTTCACATAAGACATTATGGCAGAAAAATTTGAGCGATCAAAACCGCACTTGAATGTCGGGACCATTGGTCACGTTGACCATGGAAAGACTACCTTAACTGCAGCAATCCTGCATGTTTTGGGCCTTGCCGGAAACAAGGTGAAAATGGAAAAGGTTGCAGATATCGACAAAGCGCCGGAAGAACGGCAGCGCGGTATCACCATTGCGCTTCACCACTCGGAATACGAGACAGAAAAGCGCCACTATGCGCACATTGATGCGCCGGGACACGCTGACTATATCAAGAACATGATTACGGGAGCCGCCCAAATGGATGGCGCGGTGCTTGTGGTATCAGCCGCAGACGGCCCCATGCCCCAGACTCGGGAGCACATTCTTCTTGCGCGTCAGGTGGGTGTTCCTGCGATTATCGTATTCTTAAACAAAGTTGATATGGTTGATGATAAAGAACTCATTGACCTCGTTGAAGCGGAGGTTCGCGAACTTCTTACGAAATATGAATATCCGGGAGATACAACCCCAATTATCCGTGGCTCGGGACTTAAGGCTCTTGAGGCTACCTCAAAAGATGACGAGTGGGCAAAGCCTGTTTTGGAACTTGCCAAGCAGCTTGATGAATTTATTCCGGAACCGCAGCGTGATGTAGAAAAGCCGTTTTTGATGCCTATCGAAGACGTATTCTCCATTGAAGGGCGCGGTACCGTGGTAACGGGCCGTATTGAGCGGGGGAAGGTAAAGGTGGGAGAAGAAATAGAACTTGTCGGCATTAAAGACACCACAAAGACTACTGTTACCGGTATTGAGATGTTCAACAAGTCATTGGACGAAGGTATGGCGGGGGACAACGCGGGTATTTTGCTCCGTGGCACCAAAAAAGAAGATATCGAACGAGGGCAGGTGTTGTCAAAGCCAGGATCTGTAACACCCCACACTGAATTTGAAGCTGAGGTATATATCTTGAGCAAGGAAGAAGGCGGACGGCACACCCCGTTCTTTACCGGGTACAAGCCTCAGTTTTACATCCGCACCACTGATGTTACGGGAGAGGTAACCTTGCCGTCGGGAACCGAAATGGTTATGCCGGGCGACACCGTTACATTCGCCGGAAAATTAATCGCACCTGTCGCATTGGAAGAAAAGCAGCGGTTTGCTATCCGTGAAGGAGGCAAGACTGTAGGCGCGGGAGTTGTAACAAAGATCATTAAATAAGCGAGCGCATGACAGCGACTCAATCAAAAGCAAAAAAGAAAAGCGCTTCCAAAAAGAGCGCACCGAAGAAGGTGGCAGCAAAACCGGCAGCACCGAAGAAAAAAAAAGCAGCTGAAGAAGCGTTGCCTCAGAAGCTGCGCATTCGCGTTCGCGCATACGATCATAAAATTCTTGATACGTCAGTAAAGCAGATTGTAGAAACCGCGCGCCGATACGGCGCGGAGCTTACGGGCCCCGTACCACTTCCGGTTGAGATACGTAAATACACCGTAAACCGCTCAACATTCGTGCACAAGAATGCACGCGAGCAATTTGAAATGAGAATCCATAAACGGCTGATAGACATCCTTAATCCGACGCCTCGCATCATTGATGCGCTGACTAACCTGAACTTGCCAGCAGGCGTTGATATAGAAGTAAAAATGATGTAACATAGCCAAAGTGCATTATTCGGGTATGATGCTTGAAAAGATCCCGTTATGCCGGGATTTTTTCAATGTATAGAACATATATGAAGTTTATTTTAGGCCAAAAATTAGAAATGTCGCAGATATTTGATGAGGAGGGAAATGCAATTCCCGTGACTTTGGTGCAAGCTGGACCCATTGTTGTCACCCAAACAAAGACCAATGAAAAGGACGGTTACAGCGCCTTGCAGGTTGGTTTTGGGCAGAAGAGCAAGAATAAGATGAAGAAGCCTCAGGCGGGACATCTCAAAAAGCATGCTGGCAAAGAGAATCTCCGTTGGATGAGGGAAGTTCATACTGAAGAAGAAATGAAACCGGGGGACACAATAGATGTCTCAGTGTTTACAGAAGGAGAAAAAGTAGAAGTAAGTGGTATTTCTAAGGGAAAAGGATTTCAAGGGGTGGTAAAACGGCATGGATTCCATGGCGGACCCCGGTCACACGGACAGAAGCATTCGGAACGCGAGCCGGGCTCTATCGGAACAGGAGGCGTTCAGCGCGTTATCAAGGGTCTGCGCATGGCAGGACGCATGGGCAGCGACCGCGTCACGCTTAAAAGCGTACGGGTGGTCAAGGTAGATGCAAAAAATAATATCATTGCGCTCAAGGGAGCATTGCCCGGGGCATGGGGGACGCTTCTTGAGATAAAAGGGAAAGAGGCTTCGGTAAAGAAGTAATAATATATGAAAGCAACCGTATATAACCAAAAAGGAGAGAAGGCGGGAACGCTTGAAATGCCAAGTGCGCTTTTTGATGTTGCGTGGAGTCCTGCACTTGTCTGGCAGGTTGCTGAGTCTGAGCGTGCAAATAAACGCAGAGGAACGGCGCACACAAAGGATCGCGGTGAAGTGCGCGGAGGAGGGAAAAAGCCATGGCGTCAAAAAGGTACCGGACGAGCGCGGCACGGCTCAACACGTTCTCCGATATGGGTTGGAGGAGGTGTTACGCACGGTCCCCGCACAGAAAAGGATTACACCAAAAAAATAAACAAAAAAATGAAGCACAAAGCAGTGTTTTCGACGCTTTCCCAAAAGCTCCGCGAAAATACCGTTTTAGTGCTTGATGAGTTTGTTTTTGCTTCGGCAAAAACAAAAGATGCGGCATCCGTATTGAAGATGCTTTCAAGTATTGAAGGATTTGAAAGATTGGGGGCAAGTAAGGCGCTTATCCTTATTCCCGTAAGCGACACCGGAACTATCCGGGCGCTCCGGAACATTGAGGGTATTACTGTTATGGAGGCGCGCAATGTAAATGTCTCTGAGCTTTTGGGTTCGCAGTTTGTCGTGCTGCCGAAGGAAAGCATTTCCGTATTAGAAAAGAAAGTTTCGTAACACCATGGCATTATTCGATATCTTCAAAAAGAAAAAAGGACGGAAGGAAGAAGGGCGAGAGGTGCGCTATCGCGAGCGGACAAAAGAAAAAATCCAGCAGCAGACAGAAACAACGTCCGAAACAAAGAAGGATGGCGCGCCGGAGAAAGAAAAAACAACAACATACGCATCAGATCGCGCTGCGCGTGTTTTGGTACATCCTTCAGTAACGGAAAAATCGGCACGCTTAGCTGAGGAGGGCGTTTACACATTTCGGGTGAAAGATGACGCTACAAAAAATGAAGTCCGCAAAGCAGTGGAGGAACTATACCGGGTTCATGTTGCATCGGTAAATGTGTCGTGGGTACGGCCGAAACGCCGAGTGCTCCGCGGCGTTACTGGGACAAAGTCAGGATACAGAAAAGCAATGGTTGCCTTGAAAGCGGGTGAAAAAATAGAATTTGTGTAATCATATGAAATCATATAAACCGACAACTCCATCGCGGCGGAAAATGACCACGATCTCGTATCGTGAGGTATTAACCGAGTCTCGCCCGTATAAAAAACTTGTTTCAGGGCGGAAGCGTGCGAAGGGCCGTGCAAACGGAAAGATAACAACCCGCCACAAGGGCGGCGGTTCTAAGCGCTTATGGCGGGAAGTTGATTTTAGGTACGACAAAATAGATATACCGGCTCGCGTGTTAAGCATAGAATATGATCCGAACCGCACGGGATTTATAGCACATGTCATATATGCGGACGGTGAGCATCGTTATCATGTAGTGCCTGAAGGAATGCGGAAAGGAGACGCTATGCTGACCGGCAGAAAGCAGGAGCCGGTACTTGGCGCCCGGTTACCGCTCGACTTGATACCGGTGGGTACTTCGGTGTATAATATCGAAACTTATCCTAAGGGCGGCGCACGGCTGGTGCGCTCTGCGGGGAACACCGCAGAAGTCATGGCGCATGACTCGGGATATACATTAATAAAACTCCCCTCAGGGACTGTTCGTAAGATATTAAGCGCGTGCTGGGCGAGTGTGGGGCAGGTTTCAAATATTGAGCATAGCTTTGTCGTGTATGGGAAAGCAGGCCGCAGCCGGTGGATGGGTATACGTCCGACTGTGCGCGGTTCCGCTATGAATCCGGTTGATCACCCGTACGGTGGAGGAGAAGGACGGGCGCTCCGCGGCACCCGCCGTCCGAAGAACAAGTGGGGCAAGGGAGTGCGCGGCGTAAAAACACGAAGAAAAACGAAATATTCCAACACATTAATTGTGCAAGGGCGCAAGAAAAGGAAACGATAATATGACACGTTCAGCAAAAAAAGGTCCGTATGTAGATCCAAAATTATTGAAAAAGATAAGCGTATTGAAGCCGGGGGGCGATGCGGTTATTAAAACATGGTCGCGCGATTCCCAAATTGCGCCAGAGATGGTTGGGTTTACATTCGGAGTGCACAATGGAAGAGATTTTATTCCGGTAAAAGTTGCCGAAGAGATGGTCGGACATCGGCTTGGAGAATTCGCGCCTACGCGTAAGTTCGTAAGACACGGAGGAAAGATACAGAAAGAAGCCGAAATGCGCGCTAAGACAGCAGAATTACAGGCAAAGAAAGCATCATAATAAATGATTATGTCCGCAGTAAAAGCACAATTGAAGCATCTTCGGATAGCGCCCCGCAAAGTGCGGCTTGTTGCAGATTCCATACGAACAAAGAACGTAAAAGAAGCAATACGGATTCTTTCCTTTCTCCCAAAGCGGGCATCGTTACCGATGAAAAAATTGCTGCAGTCGGCGGAAGCGAACGCAAAGAATAATTTTCAGATGGAGAGCGCGGATTTATACGTAGCAAAGATATGGGTAGACGAAGGCCCGGTGCTCAAGCGGTATTCCCCGCGAGCCATGGGCCGGGCAACGCTCATCCGTAAAAAGACAAGCCATATCACTGTAGTATTGGACGAAAAGAAGGGGCATGCTCAGAAAACAGCAGGGGCGCCGGCAGAAAAAAAGACAGCACGCGCAGGAAAACAGGCGGCAGCTCCCAAGAAAGAGCCTAAAAAAATAGCAAAACCGGCAGCAGTAAAGAAAGAAACAAAGGCGAAGGAAGAAAAGAAAAAAGCAAAAGCATAATATATGAGTCACAACGTTCATCCATATTCATTTCGGTTAGGCATCATTCGCGATTGGAAGTCGCGCTGGTTTGATAAAAAAGAATATCATCGTTTTTTGAAAGGCGATGTATTGATGCGTGAATGGCTTACCAAGCGCCTCCGCGGCTCATATGTTGCGGATATCGGCATTGAGCGTTCTCCAACATTACTGCATTTTATCATCAGCACATCCCGCCCCGGTATGCTTATCGGAAAGAAGGGGGAGGGCATTGATACGCTCCGCAAGGACATCATCCGGCATATGCAGCGCACCAAGCTTACAATCCCGCAGGAGGTAAAGATTTCTATTGAAGAGCTCCGTTCACCGGAGAGTAACTCCGCAATAGTGTCGCAGATGATAGCGGAAGACCTGGAACGGCGTTTGCCATTCCGCCGCGTTATGAAAAAAACGCTTGATAAAGTTATTACGAACAGGGATGTTGAGGGTATTAAGGTAAAATTATCGGGACGACTCGGCGGTGCTGAAATGTCGCGTGTTGAATGGCTGATGAGAGGGCGTGTGCCGCTTCAGACGCTTCGTGCGGACATTGATTTTGCACGCGAGCGCGCGCATTTGCCGTATGGTGATATTGGTATCAAGGTATGGATTTACCGTGGAGAAAAGTTTGCGAAAGATGCCGTCAAAAAAGAATAATAAACGCATATGTTATTTCCGAAAAAAGTAAAATATAGAAAATGGCAGCGTCTCCGGGGGAATGAGAACAGAGTCGCGTCGCGAGGAACGACGATTGCTTTTGGCAGCGTCGGATTGCAGGCAGAGGACGCCGCAGAAGTTGATTCACGCCAGATTGAAGCTGCGCGAAAAGCAATCACTCGGTTTGTGCAGAAAGGAGGAAAGTTGTGGATCCGTATTTTCCCAGACAAGCCCATCACCCAAAAACCGCCGGAAGTTGGCATGGGAAAAGGCAAGGGAGATCCGTCAAAATATGTAGCAGAGGTAGGAAGAGGCCGCATTTTGTTTGAAGTCGACGGCATATCGGAGCAGGATGCGCGTACCGCATTGCGGCGCGCGGGAGCAAAGCTTCCGATGCGCACAAAAGTAGTATTCCGCGATTAATATGAAGATGAAAGATATACAAAACAGAAATACGGAAGAATTAATGCAAATGCTCAAAGATAACCGGGGCGGCTTGCGCGATTTTCGTTTTCAGGTAGGACAGGGGAAGGCGAAGAACAACAAGCAGGGACGCGAGATGAAGCGGACGATTGCGCGCATACTTACCCATTTGAATACAAAACATCATGGATAACGCAACAATTACAAAGAAAAAATTACAAGGGAAGATAGTGTCACACAAGGGCCAGAAA
Source organism: Candidatus Niyogibacteria bacterium CG10_big_fil_rev_8_21_14_0_10_46_36 (assembly GCA_002772995.1). Taxonomy (NCBI): domain Bacteria; phylum Candidatus Niyogiibacteriota; species Candidatus Niyogibacteria bacterium CG10_big_fil_rev_8_21_14_0_10_46_36. The sequence continues at coordinate 104,659 of PFCO01000003.1, read as the reverse complement.
ACGGCTGTCGTTGAGGTGCATAATTATGTAAAGCATCCAGTGTTTAAGAAGTTCATCAAACGAAGCAAGCGCTACAAAGCGCATGATGAAACAAACCAATATCAGGTTGGCGACGCCGTTATTATTCAGGAATCACGCCCGTTATCAAAGGAGAAGCGCTGGCTTGTGGTGGGTAAGATATAATTTTTATATATGATTCAGCCCCGAACAATGTTACAAGTAGCTGATAATACTGGAGCAAAACTCATCCAGTGCTTTAAGGTGTTGGGCGGAACGCGCAAGCGTTACGCGCGGATAGGCGATGTTATTGTAGGATCGGTAAAACTCGCAGAACCCCGTAAAATGTTGAAGAAAAAGGAAATAGTGCGTGCCGTTGTTGTGCGTCAGCGCGAAGCATTTCGGCGCAAGGACGGTTCATACATACGATTTGATGACAATGCGGTTGTGGTTATTGACGCTAAAGGCGAACCGCGTGGCGGACGCATTTTTGGGCCGATTCCGCGGGAATTGCGCGAAAAGTACACAAAGATTATCGGTCTTGCGCAAGAAGTAATGTAATCATCATGACGACCGCAAAGCTAAAAATTAAAAAAGGAGACACGGTAAAGGTGCTTTCCGGAAAAGATAAAGGAAAGACTGGAAAGGTGGCAGGCACATTCCCGAAGGACGAGCGTATTATTGTTGAGAATATAAATATGCAGACACGCCACAGGCGGCCACGCCGGCAAGGACAGAAAGGAGAAAAGGTAAGTCTTGCGATGCCGATTCACGCATCCAATGTTCTTGTGGTGTGTGGCTCATGCGGCAAACCAACCCGGATAGGATATCAAGTAGGCCAAGATAAGAAAAAGGTTCGGTCATGTAAAAAATGCAAAAATCTTATTTAATGCATCATGGAAACAGTATTGCAAAAACAATATAAAAAAGAGGTCATACCGTTTTTTGAGAAGGAATTCGGATATACAAACCCTATGGCGATCCCGCAGCTTATTAAGGTTGTCGTAAATGTGGGCGTTGGGCGGCGGAATGAAGAGGAACAGAAACAAATCGTCCGCGATTTGCAATTGATTGTGGGTCAGGCATTGTCTCCGCGTGCGGCGAAACAGTCTATTGCAACGTTCAAGACCCGCCAAGGCCAGACCATCGGGTATGCAGCAACTCTCCGTGGACGGCGCATGTATGACTTCCTAGAGCGGATTATTGCGATTGCGCTTCCGCGTACGCGTGACTTCCGCGGACTGAAAGACTCCGCGATAGACCAGTCAGGTAATTTGACAATAGGCATTCCGGAACATATTGTATTCCCAGAGATGGTAGGAGAGGACACAAAGCTCATTTTTGGATTTGAGATAACTATTGTAACGAGCGCCCAGTCAAAGGAAGAAGCACAGGCATTATTCACCCACTTAGGATTTCCATTCCGCAAGGAGCAGGAAACAAAGTAAGCAGACATATGGCCAAAGAATCAGTAATCGCACGATCAAAAAAGAAGCCAAAGTTCAAGTCGCGTGTTGTACGGCGGTGTTTTCGGTGTGGACGCAAGCATGGCTATATGAGAGACTTTGATTTGTGCCGTATTTGTTTCCGTGAGCTTGCTAATGAAGGCATGCTTCCCGGAGTTAAAAAATCATCTTGGTAATATGAATCCGATAGCAAACATGTTCACACGAATAGCCAATGCATCACGCGCCCGCCACGAGAGTGTGTCTGTTCCGTATTCTAAATTTAAGATGGAGATTATTAAATTGCTCCAGGACAAAAAATATTTGACGGAATCAGCTCGCCGGGGAAAGAAGAACAAGCGAACGATAGAGGTTGGTTTGCGGTATGAGCAGGATGCGCCGGTTATTCACGGAATTAAAATGATTTCAAAACAGTCGCAGCGGATATATGGAGGATGGCAGGAATTAAAATCGTTCCGTTCTTCACGAGGTATGGTTATCGTGTCTACATCAAAAGGGTTGCTTTCGGCGAAGGATGCCGAAAAAGAAAAAGTTGGCGGAGAGATAATCGCACGCATTTGGTAAGAAATATTATGAGCCGTATAGGAAAACAACCAATTCCAATCCCTGCAGGCGTTTCTGTGTCGCTTGAACACGGAACTGTTCGCGTAAAGGGACCGAAAGGAGAGCTTGCCCGTCCTATAAAGGAGCGGCTCATTGAGGTAGAAATAAAGGACTCCGAAGTGGTATTAAAGCTCCGGAAAGAAAACCTTGAATCAGCGGCATTGTGGGGGACATACGCTTCACATATCAAAAATATGATTCACGGGGTTACCGAAGGTTTTTCGAAGAAGCTCGAAATAGAAGGAGTCGGGTATCGTGCGCAATTGCAGGGAACAAACCTTGTTCTTAGCTTAGGATTCTCGCATCCCGTGGAAGTAAAGCCGAAAGAAGGAATTCAGTTTCAGGTAGAAAAAAATGCCATTATTGTTACCGGTATTGATAAAGAAAAAGTAGGAGAGGTAGCCGCAGAGATACGTTCGTTCAGAAAGCCCGAGCCGTACAAGGGCAAGGGGATTCGGTATGAGGGCGAAGTGATCAGACGGAAAGCAGGCAAAAAGGCAGCAACAACAGGGGCGTAATAAACTCATATGAAGACCGCAAAAGAATTACAAAAGAAAAAAGAAGGCATTGTACGCAGAAAGAGGCGAGTTCGTGCGCGTATTCATGGTACACGCGTGCGCCCGCGCCTTTCGGTGTTCCATTCAAACAAGCACACCTACGCACAGCTGATTGATGACGTCTCTGGAATGACCATCATGGGAGTAGGAGATGCAAAAAAAGGAGCAAAGAAAGCTGCAAAAACGACAAAAACACAAACTGCTCATGAGCTCGGTAAGAAGCTCGGAGAAGCGGCAGTCAAAAAAGGCATACGGCGCGCGGTATTTGACCGTTCTCACTATAAATATCAGGGCCGCACAAAGGCGATCGCAGAAGGCGCCCGCGAGGCAGGCCTAGTACTCTAGTTGCTATAGGTAACGAAGCAGCATGCCAACGCGGAGTATAATTGCTGCAAATGCGTTCGTTACTACTGTTTTGTATAAGGTATCAAGTGTCTGATCCGGAACAAAATATAGAAAGACAGACGCAATAATGAAGAAGAGCGTCCAGAGGGGGACAAACAATTGTCCCTTTGATTTTGTTTTTCTGCGCTTTTTCTCAATGCCATGGATGACGATATAGATACCGAGCGCTCCGAGATACGGATCGGACAATGCCTCAATCGCAAATGGGAGAGAGTCGGGGACAAATGTGTGGAAAAAGAATGTAAATACTGAAACCGCAAGGTAGAGATATGTGAATATGGAAAAAAGGATATAGAGAATGTCGATAGACTTCTTTTTGATATATTTTTTGAATTTCGAGTAGCCAGTATTGAAGAACCCCCCTTTTCTTCTTGAAGAGGAATCCTTCTCTCTTTGTGCAAATAATATATGTGTCCACCAAGCCATGCCAAGAGCTTCCTGTAAACAAGCCCCTGGCATAACCTAATGAAAAATTATTATTTTTCAATGGTTTTTAAGGTAGGCATGCGGAAGCGAACAGATTTTTCCATGCATTTTCAACGTATTACCCATAACTTATTCACAGTTTATTGACAGAAACCCCTCTTTCAAGCGAAAGAGGGGTTGTCAAAGTTCGGAATTCGTTTTGTGCTGTGTGCTGTCAGGAATATCGCAGAAGCGCATAGCTTGCGATATAAGCCTTATTTCCCAACAGTTTTCGGGTGTTTGTAAATTTTGTTTCCCTATCTACTTCTATTATATCATTTATTTGACAAGGCAAGATTTTTATTTCTTTGTATGGTTGTGTACCATACATATATGAGCGATTTGATTCAGAAAAAATGCATTCCATGCGAAGCGGGAATGTCTCCCTTAGAAAAGAGCCGTATCGCGGCTCTGCGCAAAGAAATCCCTGATTGGGAGGTGCTTGGGGGTAAGAAAATAGCCAGAGAATTTAAGCATAGGGACTTTAAGGAGGCCATGGCTTTTGTGAATGAGGTTGCCGACATTGCCGAATTGGAAGGGCACCACCCGGATATTCTTCTGCATGGGTGGAATAAGGTACGGATAGAGCTCTCAACACACGCCACAGGTGGACTCTCGGAGAATGATTTTATCGAGGCGGCAAAAATAGACGCTCTCTTGTAGATTTTTCGGACCGGCAGTATACTGAAAGCGGTTTTTAGACCGCTTTTTTCTTTAATAAAAAGGGAGGACGCCCCAAATGTCCGATTACAAGTTTTTTGAAGAAGTAAACCGCTACTTTGATAAGGCAGCTGAGCTGACCAGATTTGAAAAAGATCAGCCGGGTCTTTTGCGGCAGATTAAGCGATGTAACAGCTTTATCCACGAGAGTATGCCCGTTAAACGAGATGACGGCAGCATTATGAACATAGATGCGTATCGTGCGCGGCATAGTTATCACAAGCTTCCTACCAAGGGGGGTATTAATTTTCGGTGGATAGAAGACGCTCAGGATGAGAATGAAGTAGTCGCGCTTGCTGCGCTCATGACATACAAGTGCGCACTCGCCGATGTGCCATTTGGCGGAGCAAAAGGGACGATACGCATACGAAGCAAAAAAGATTTTTCTCCGTCAGAAATAGAACGAATCATACGCCGCTATACATATACGTTTACGCATATCCACAAAGTGTTTCATTCCGAAAAAGACGTCCCCGCGCCTGACTATGGGACCGGTTCGCAAGAAATGGCATGGATATTCGATACCTACAAGCAGTTTGCTTCGGATGATGACCCGAATCCTTCAGCGTGCGTTACGGGGAAGCCGATATCTATCGGAGGGCTTCGCGAGCGCGTGTCCGCGACCGGCAGGGGCGTGTTTATCGGTCTTCGCGAGGTGTGCAGCCAGCCGGATATTATGGGCCGTCTCGGGCTTTCCTGCGGGCTTGAGGGCAAGCGAGTGATTGTTCAGGGGCTCGGGAATGTCGGGTATCATACAGCAAAGTTTTTAGAAGCAAACGGCGCGATTATTATTGGGCTGGGCGAGATTGATGGCGCGATTCATTCGGCAAAAGGTATTCCGCTTGATGATGCAATGCTCTTCCGCATAGAACACGGCACACTGAAGGGATTCCCTGGAACGAAAAATGTACGGCGCATCTCGGATATCCTTGAGCTTGATTGCGACATACTAATTCCCGCAGCGCTTGAAAACCAGATAACGCATCTCAATGCGGACAAGATACGAGCAAAGATTGTGGGGGAGGCGGCAAACGGACCGACCAGTTCTTACGCAAATGATATATTATTCAGCAAAGGAGCAATGATTGTTCCAGATATTTTTCTGAACGCCGGCGGCGTTATCGTGTCATATTTTGAGTGGCTTAAGAACCGTAATCATATCGGATTCGGACAGATAGACAGGCGTTTTGATAAGGCGCGGCTTCAGAATATTTTGGCTGTCGTTGAAGAGCAGACGCATACAAAAATAGACCCGAATAGAATAGAACATGTCACTCGGCTTTCAACGGAAGAAGACCTCGTTATTTCCGGCCTTGAAGGAACGATGATCCCCGCATTTGAACAGATGCGCGTCATACAGAAAGAATACTCCGACACAATAGATTTGCGTACGGCGGCATACTTTTTGGCGATCACTAAGATAGGGCAGTGCTATCTTGACCAAGGCATTTTCCCATAAAAATTAGAAAAGACGGACATTGATCCGTCTTTTTTGTTTGCTTGATTTTTTGCGACTATAGTGGTACAATAGCCACGATTTATACTTTGAAAAACTACCATAGCAGTGTAGGAGTGCTAGAGATGAAAAACAAAAAGTCGGCGCCTATAGTGCGCGACGCAGCGTTTACTTTCAATAGTGTGGACAGTGCCAGAAAATCAATGACAGGAGAGAATGACAATTTTGTTTACAGCCGTTGGGCGCATGGGAATCCCACTGTGCGGGCTCTTGAGGAAGAGCTTGCGCATCTGGAGTTCAGATACATAAAAGAACCCGAAGCGTACTCATATAAGAACTGTCTGACATTCGCATCCGGCATGGCGGCAATTTTGCAGATGTTCGCAGGCTTGGTTGCCTCCGGATTTTTAAAGAGGGGAGATGAGATACTAGTCTCAAAACCGCTCTACATGACTACGATTGAAGTGTTCGAAAAGGATATTCCTTTGTGGGGCATGAAGGTGAAATTCGTCGACGCTTCTTCTGTCGCAGAAGTCAAAAAAGCAATAACGCGCAAGACGAAGGTTGTCTTTGTTGAGTTTCTCGCCAACCCGACGCTTGCCATGGCAGATGTTATCGGGATAGGAAAGCTTATCGCGGGCACAAACATTCTTTTTGTGGTAGATAATTCTTTCGGCTCACCGTATTATTTCCGTCCGCTTGAGCACGGCGCCCATCTCGTCATACATTCGGTTACAAAATTTATCTCCGGGCACGGCGACGTCATTGCGGGAGCAATTATCGGAGAAGAAAAACATATCAACCTTTTTATTGAGCAGTATCACAGGTACGGCGCATGTATGAGCCCTGACGTTGCTTCGCTTGTTTTTCGGTCGTGCAAAACATTTGATATACGGCTCAAAAAACAAGGCCTGAATGCGTTTATACTTGCGAGATGGCTTGTGGACCAGCCAAAGATAAAGAGGGTGCACTATCCCGGCCTGGATACGTTCGTCCATCGCGACCTCGCGCGTACCCATATGGATAACAACACGGGATATGGCGGGATGATATCTATAGATATGCATACGCCGGAAGATGCAAAAAAATTCCTTGACACCCTTGCTGCAGAGAGTAGAACATTCGACATTTCTGTTTCGCTCGGCTTTACCAATACGCGCGGTGAGTTTGATGCGGGGATGGTGCATGTTGCGTGCACCGAGGAAGAAATGCAAGAATTTGGTCTTTCGCCCACGCTTATCCGGCTTACGATTGGAATTGAGGATATAGAAGATATAAAAGACGATTTTGCAGATGCATTAAGCGATCTGTAAGAAAAACGAGCCACCTCTCCGGAGGTGGCTTTTTGTTTTCATAAACGGCTCACACCCTGGTGTGAGCCGTTTATTTTGACATCTCAGCTGTTTTTTGGTATTATGCTGGGCAAGTAACATGCTTTTTGAAAACGAGGCTTGGAATGAAGATAACGAAATATTGGAATAAGTCATTTGAGAAAAATCCCCATAAAAAGACCGTATTCATGCCAAGGAAAAAACGGGGTCGTATTTTGAAACAGGCGCGCTATAATCTATTCAATATTCCTTCGCGCATGGTAACAGTTGATTTGTTGACTGATTCTGGGACAGGGGAGCTCTCTCATCAACAGATGGAACTACAGAATCGTGCCGATGAGGCGTATGCGTACGCGGCAAGCTATGAAAAGCTTGAACGGGCAGCAAAAGAGTTTAGTGGGTTTTCGCATGTGCTTCCTGTTCATCAGGGGAGAGGGGCGGAATCCCTCATCGCGCATTTTCTCAAAGAAACAGGAAGGGTGCGGGAAAATGATATTTTACTTTCAAATGGATTTTTTGATACGACTCGCGCGAACTTTGAACATGCGGGCGCGCGATGCATCAATATCCCGACGCCAAAATCACTTGATATCGAAAGCAATACACCGTTCAAGGGAGATATCGATCTGCAGAAACTGGAAGAGTATCTCGGGTCCGAAAAAGGCAAACAGGCAAAGGCAATTCTGCTTACGCTCACCAACAATACCGGTGGCGGGCAGCCTGTTTCGTTCCAAAATGTTTTAAGAACAAAAATTCTTGCGGAGCAGTACAATAAATTGCTTATTATTGATGCGTGCCGTATTGTTGAAAATGCCTATTTCGTACAACGGGAAGAGATGCCGGGTTTTTCCTATAAAGATGTGGTGCGATTACTGTTCGGGTACGCAGATATCGCGTATATGAGCGCAAAGAAGGATGGACTTGCAAACGGAGGCGGATTTATTGTTACGGACCACGATGATCTCTTTGAAGAGTTGTCCAATATTACGATGGGCTTTCTTTTGCGGACATACGGGTTTAGGCATTATGCCGGTATGACGGGCGCTACGATGGAAACAGTTGCTCGAGGTCTCAAAGAGGTTGTGAAGCCGTCATATCTGAGAAAACGCGTAGCAGATACCGCATATCTTCATGCGAAACTGAAAAAGATAGGCGTGCCGGTGCTTTGTCCTCCCGGTGGACATGCGGTCTATGTTGATGCGGCGGCAATGTTGCCCCATATCTCGAAAGAGCAATTTCCAGGGAAAGCTTTGGAGGTTGCGCTTTATTTTGAAGGCGGTATACGGAGTTGTGAGATAGGGTCGGTTATGTTTGGGGACGCTGCGCAATATGAATGGGTGCGCCTTGCGATACCGCGCCGTAAATACAAACGAATAGCGTTTGATTATATTGCATGTGTATTTGAACGTTTGCTACGTAAGAAAGATAGCATGCGCGGGTTTAGCACCGAAGAAGCACCCGGACTCCGTCATTTTTATGCGGATTTTAAACCATTATAATGATTAGGCCCCGTGTTCGTGCACGGGGCATTCTTTTTCTTGAATATTTAGGAAATTTGAGTACACTGTATTTAGATGGTGACCGTAGCTCAATTGGTAGAGCACCAGGTTGTGGACCTGGTGGTTGTGGGTTCAAGCCCCATCGGTCACCCCAGTATAAAAACAACCCCGCTTCTAGCGGGGTTGTTTTTATATCGAGAATTGGGAAAACATCATTATTTTATAAATGTGATACACTATTGGTATATGGATACCGTAGAAGTTGTCATTTTTTATATTCTTCTTATCGACAGCATTGGGGCAAATCTTGCTTCATGGTTTGGCACAGGAACGAAGTGGTACCAAAAACACTTCCGGGTGTTCTCGCGGTCTTTTCCGCTTTCGAAAGGATGGACGACATATTATTTCATCCTTGTGGTGTGGATAGGCGTGATGCTTTATCGGGCGGGGATTCTTTGGAACTAGCATGGAAGAGGACATCCAAAAGCGTCTTGATGCGCTTGAGCAGAAGATACATGCTATCTATGTCTCGGTAGAAAAAACGAGAAAATATTTTTTGATAGCTGTGATTGTTTCTATCGTAGTTATTGCGCTCCCGCTTATCGGGCTCATTTTTGCAATACCGTCTTTCTTGTCGGTATATGATGCCACTTCGGGAGGATTGTAAAGATTCCTGCGTGAAATAAAAAAGACCCCGTACGGGTCTTTTGTCGTTATAATCTTTTTTGTATATACGAGAGCTCTTTTGCGAGCTCTTTTGCTTCAAGTACGCTTTCTATAATGATAGGCGTTGTTTTGTCTTGGATAGCGCGTATTATGCTATCTTGCTTCGTCTTGAAGAGAGGATAGTGATAATAATCACGGCACCCGCTCAGATGGATTTGCCGTATGCGTTTTCCAAGCGTAAGGTAGAATGTTTTCGCGAGCTTCATTGAGGCGTCTAGGGTGTAGACATGGTTTAGATCGAATACCATCGGTGTGGCAGGGAATTTTTCAAACAATATCCGCATGCCATCCACGGTTCGGTATATGCCGCTTTCTTCCCGGTAATCAAGATTTTCGAATGCAAGCGGGAATGCGGCAGTGTTAAATACAGAGAAATCAGTCACATGATTTGGATGGAACGCGATAAGGTCAAGCGGGCGCTGTGCATGGAATAACTCTATGGCGCGGAATATCAGTTCGGTTTCTTCTGTTTTTCCGCAATCAAACTTTGGTGCGTGCATGCTGACATACGAGAAAGACGCAATATCTTCTGGCGTTATCTTCTCAATAAAGTGAAAAAAATCATGTGTTCGTAAGAGATTTAGTTCTACCGCATTGCATCCGGTTTCTCTGATAACCGGCAGAGCTTCAAGGATGTTGTGTGTTTTGAATAAACATCCCGTAGAGAATCCTACGACGAGGTCACTTTTTTGCATGGCGGCCTTTAAACCAAATAAGGTATATGCTGACGATACAAGTGGCTATCGCGGCAATTCCCACGATGTCCCACTGCCAAAATTTTGTAAATGAATAGTCGGGGTTCATGTGCAGGGTTATTTGCTTCCAGGTGAACAGCATAAAGTTAAAGATGAACATCAGAAATACCCATGCCGGGCCGAAATTCCAAATGCTTTTGAATGTCTCTTTGAGGGCGGTTGTTTTTTTTGTGACAAAGATACTCACCGCGCAGGTTACAAGAAGCATTATCCCTATGATGTCCCACTGCCAGAATGAAGAAAATACATAATCCGGGTTTGTCGCGGTGATTGCCCATTGAGAGCCGAAGAAGATAGCGCCCACAAATATCATAAACGAAAACCAACATCCCCCAAAAAATCCCATTTTACGAAACAGGTCAATCTTCATATAAGCCTCCTTTGTTAAGCTGCTTTCACTCCATTGTATATGTTTGTGGGGCTCTGGCAAGGGGAGTGTGCCGGCAGAAAACGGCTCGGTTCACTCTTTGCTTATTTTGTACTATAATCGTTGTGTTATGTTATTTGAAAACAACACGAGTTTAGGAGATATGCATGAGTAAACACAACAAGATAATCGCTTTCGTGACGCCGGAGGTGTTCGTGTGTCCAGAATTGCATACGGTTGCCGGGGGTCTCGGGGTATTTAGCGGGGCAGTTTTGAATGCTGCGTACAAAAGAGGCATTCCGCTTGTCGGGTTCACCATTCTTCCGCGTGAAGGATATTACGATCAGGGATTGGATCTGGAGCTTGGTATGACGGTTTCGTATACACCCCGGCATTATCCGCACATGCTTGAGAACACCGGTATTCGGTTGCGGATAGAGATTTGTGGTTCTCCGGTATTTGTGCAAGTGCATCGGCTTCGTCGCGGAAAATTTGGTTTTTCGGAGATATATTTCTTTGATGCTGATATTCCTGAAAACGATGACTTATCCCGTTTAAATACACTTCATTTATACGGAGGAAGTTTTTCGCGCGGCGCAAACTTGGACAGAAAAATATCCCAGTCGCTCCTGATAGGCAAGGCAACGGTAGCGCTCATTGAGCACTTACAATTAGAAGTGCAGACGCTGCATATCAATGAATCGCACTGCTCGTTTGCGGCAGTAGACTACTTCCAAAAATTTCTGCGGGAAGGTAGGCGGGGAGCGCTTGCGTCTGTCCGAGATATGGTTCGCTTTACTACGCATACGCCGGTTGATGCCGGTAATCCCCGTTATCCTATAGACAGGGTTGCGTATCTGAGCGGGTATGACCGGGATATGCTGGTAGAGGTTGGCGGAGATGAAGAGGAATTCTCCATGACTGGCGCGGGCGTGTATCTCGCGGGACATACGAATGCGGTATCCAAAAAACATCTAAAAAAAGCGCGGATGCTTGTGGGACGATTTGTGAAGAGTCCTCCCCAAAAGCCGATTATCTCAATAACAAACGGTGCTTCTCAGGATTTTTGGCAATATGCTGATTTTCACAATGCACGGACCCCCCATGAGCTTATGCAGGCAAAACGCCAGCACAGAAAAACGCTTATTGATCTGGTAGAGGGTATATCGGGGAAAACGCTTCACCGGGAACACATGATTGTCGTGTGGGCAAGGCGGTTTGCAGAATACAAGCGGCCGAAGCTTATCTTTTACAATATTGATTGGCTGCGCTCAGCAATTGCTTTAGGAAGGATGCAGCTCGTATATGCGGGCAAGCCGCACCCCGACGACAAAGCGATGGTTGATGAATGGAACAGCATTTATGCTATGAGCAAGTCGTTTGCAAATCTCGTTATCCTTCCTGGGTTTGATATGGAGATGAATAGAACGCTTAAAGCGGGCGCGGATGTATGGTTGAATACCCCCCGTGCTCCCTATGAGGCATGCGGTACTTCGGGCATGTCTGCCGCAATGGTCGGCGCTGTTAATTGTTCTACGCCTGACGGCTGGATGCTTGAAGCAGATCCCGAAAATGCGTTTTTGTTTGGCTCCAACGGCGTTCAAGATTCCGACCAAGATGCGTTTGATGCGCACGAACTCTACACGTGTTTTGATAAAAAGATCATGCCGTTATTCTATGGCAATCAGTTCCGCTGGTATAACAAGGCGCTTGCCGCAAAACAAGAAATGGAAAAGCATTGGACTGCAGACCGGATGCTTAAAGAATATACGGACATCATGTACCGATAACAATAAAAAAGACCGCACTAGCGCGGTCTTTTTCTTTTGCCTAATCCCCACACAATACTATAGAGTAAAAAGACGGAGTGCATATGATTTTAACTACCCATATACTAGGAGCTGCCGCAATGACGCGGCCGCTCGCGGGGAGCAACCCGCTTGTATTGTTTGTTGTCGCAATTGCAAGCCATTTTATACTGGACGCAATTCCGCATCGGGATTACCGGCTTGATTCAGTTATCCGTAACGGCGAAGGGAAGCAAGCGCGGGTGCTTGGAGTTCGGTATGACCATGTTTGGTGGGATATAACAAAACTACTTATAGATGGCCTGGTGGGCGCAGGAGCGCTGTTTTATATTATGCAGCCGCCGCTTACCGTTTCGGGCATTCTTCCGTTCGTGCTTACCGTCATAGGCGCAGCGTTGCCCGACTTTTTACAGCTTGTCTTTTGGTTTTTCCCGAAGTGGCCCATTGCGCTTATTCATCGGTTTCATAAATGGGTACACACGCCGCACGAACCCTCAAAGATGATAGGTTTTAGTATCCAGGGAGTTGTTATTGCGGCTTCGCTCATTATTCTTTTATGGTAAATATGCAGTCATTTTCAGAACGAGTGTACAAAGCAGTTGCGCGCATTCCCAAAGGAGAGGTGCGGACATATAAGGAAGTAGCGCGTCTTGCGGGGAGTCCCCGCGCGTATCGCGCGGTAGGAAATATCCTGCACAAGAATGGTGACCCTGCCATTCCATGTCATCGAGTTATACGCTCCGACGGAGATACCGGCGGGTACAACCGTGGTGAACAAAAAAAGCGTGCACTGTTGAAAAAAGAGGGAGCTGTAGTATAGTAGGGCGTGGTATAGATTTTTAAAAAATACAAAAGGGGGGTGTAATGAGCTGTATGACCCAGGAAGAGCTGGCGCATAATAAAGCTGTCGCAAAGCGTATTCGTGAAAAGTCAGAAGTAAGCTTCATGAACAAGTACGAATACGATTATGTCATTAAGAAGCTTCTCGGGTTTTTCTGTGATGAATTAGGGTTTGTGCTTGTGCCGACGCAGCAAAGGCAATCTATACTTGCCGCATGCGAAGATGTGTTCAATGTCATGAAATATGATTTCGGCGCGCGCATCTTACCGTTACCCCAAACCGGGCAGATGTGGCTTGAGTACGAACTTCTTGCAGACCCGACTATGACGGGGTGCTGCTGTATAACGACAAGTTATCGGGATGAGCCGCCCCAACGGAGAGAAGCGGGGAGGCACGATCTTGTGTTCCAGATGTTTGAATTTGAGACGCATGGCGATATGGAAGTATTGCATAGCATGCTCAAAGACCTGCTCGAGTTTTTAGGATTTCCTAAACATGATGCATATAGGCATAAGGAAGAATACCCCGCGATAGAGTATAGCGACGCTGCGACTATCCTTCGTTTGCACGAAGGGCACGAAATAGAAAGCCGTCATGAAGAAAAGCTCCGGGATTTATTCGGCGAGGTCTGTTTTCTTACGGATTTCCCCGAATTTACAAGTCCGTTTTGGAATATGAAGCGGAAATGGAGTACCAACACTGCAAGAAAAATAGATGTTATCTTGTGCGGCATGGAAGCAATAGGATCCGCGGAGCGCTCTACGGATAGTGATGATATGCGGAGGCGTTTTAACAGCATTAAAGACGGCTTGTACGCGTCTGAACTTGAGCGGCGTTTTGGGAAACAGGCAACCCGCCAGGAACTGGAAGAATTCCTTTCGTTCAACTTTTTTATGCGATGCGGCGGCGGCATCGGCCTTAACCGGCTTATACGCGCCATGAAGATATGCGGTCTTATGCCCGATTTTTCAGAAAAACCAGAATAAACAAACATCCCCGTATTACCGGGGATTTTCTATTGAAGGAGGGACAGAAAGATGCTAGATTAAATGAATATTCCGCAGTAGCTCAGTGGTAGAGCAGCGCGCTGTTAACGCGTTGGTCGCAGGTTCGAATCCTGCCTGCGGAGCATTTGATTTTTATTATGAAGAAACGCAGCTTGCTATTCTCTATACTCGCATTAGTGTTCGGTGCATTTTTAATCGTATACGGCGGGATTGATGATAGCCCCGGAGGGCAGGTGCTTGGATTTTTAGTGTTTATTGTTGGTGTCGCGGGCGCGGTGAAGAGTAAGAAGAAAGTGCCTGATTCTCATTAACTCAAGTTTGAATTTATAATACAATAACTCTATGAAACGCTCAGATTCAGCAGGCTTTATATATTGTCTCGGCCTGATTGGTGCTGCTGTATATTACATACAGCAAGCTGTTAGTTTCGGGGCGGGGATAGTCGGGGTGCTTAAGGCACTGGCATGGCCCGCGTTCCTTGTTTATAAACTTCTGACATTTTTAGGGGCATAGCAAACAAAAAACACCCGTGTGGGTGTTTTTTGTTTGTGAGAAAAAAGGCCTTACATTTCGGGAACCGGCATCAGCTCGTATATATCGACACTGAACTTGCCCGTCTTGTCGCTTAAGAACGGGTGGCCGTCAACAAGCGCTTGTGCGTCATTCATGTCTTCGGCTTGGATAATGGTGTAGCCATTAAGCTCCGCGGGAGTTCCTGTGGACCCGTCGTCTACAACAGATACGCCTTGTTTTACCATCGGTTGACCCACATCAACCATTGCGCTCCCAACCTTGCCCATCCAATCACCCCATTTTGCCATGACAGCTTTTGAGCTTTCTTCCGACATGTCTTTCATGTCGGTAGCAGGACCTTTGTATAATAATATGAATTTTTTCATAGGGTTGTATTATACCAGGTTCAATTAAAAAATGAAATAAGATAAGTATCTATCAGGCGCTGGTCAAGATCGTAGAAATATTTGTTTTCGTTGTGCAGTTTTTCTGCAAGTTCGCGTCCCACAAACCGCCAGTGCCACGGCTCAAAATGATAATAGGCATTCTCTTCGGGGTAGGAGAGAACAAAGCCGTATGTGTGCGCGTTATCTTTGAGCCAGGCATATGCCTGCGTGTCTTCAAACGCGTTAAAGTTTGCGCCAGTGGTTCCGGTCGTAAAATCTATTGCCGTACCTATTTGGTGCTCGGAATATCCCTGGTCTGCCGAGAATTGGTTGGCGCCCGTGCCATATGTCACGGCGTATGAATACTTCAGCTCCGCCTGTTCTCCAAATGAACGGTATGCCGATATTATTTTAAGATTCAAGCCGGCATTGTTTGCGGCATTCATAAGCGCTATGAGAAATGATTCAATATCCGAAAGAATATATTTTGTTACATGGGGTTCGTATAGGTACGATTCGGTTATTGCTGCAAGCTCGCGTGGCATATAGTTTTCGTTTAAAAAATACACGCGCGAATACTTTTTTAAGAGTTCCGGATCAATGGTGTTTAATTTTTCCAAAACGCCCACTGTATTTGTTACCGTCTCTACTTGAGAAGCCAGCGCGCCTACGCGTGCCTGTTCAGCGTCTAGCTGTTCTTGCAGGCTGGCGCGCTCTTGTTCTAGTTGATGCAGGGCGTTGGTAGTTGAGGCAAGGTCAGTATGTGTGTCGGCGAGGGTGGAGGTTAGCATGTCGCGTTCTTCGGCAAGCGAGTGATACCGGTATCCGCCATACCCAATCGCACCTGCCGCAATGATGCTTATGAGAACTGGAATGATTATATTTGAGCTACGGGACATATATACAAGGATTATATCATGGGTAGGGGCCATGGTGCCCCTATACGCTCACTTGCTTACGTGCCTTATTGACACGAAATTAGAACCATGCTAGAATGGCAGTAATTAAATCCGGAGCTGAAAGAGAATTATGTCGAAGTTTGTTTTAAGTGTCCTAGATTTAATATTTTACAAGAGTTATTCTTACGATAATGAACGAAGGAACAATCACTCGTTTAACTGATCGAGGATTTGGGTTCATCGCGCGCGAGGGCGAAGAAAAGGATCTTTTCTTCCACTCAAGCGAGCTGCAAAACGTGCAGTTCAACGAACTCAAAGAAGGCGATAAAGTTACGTTTGAAGTGACCGACGGCCCAAAAGGCCCGAGCGCTACAAAAGTAAACCGAGTATAATAAACACAAAAAGCACCCATCCGGGTGCTTTTTGTGTTGCGAATGATAAAAAGCTGATGCGAGAACATGTCTCAATAAAACGCTAGCCTTATGGCTAGCGTTTTATGTTATGTTGTTTTTATGTGTAAGGAGTAATAAGAATATCGCTCATAATAAGAGGTGGACACGCGCCTAAAAATATGTTATATTCCCAAAGTACTTTTTAAAAAAAATATACCCAGGAGGCCACGTTGACATTTCAAGAAAAGCTAGAAAACTATGCGGACATCACTGTTTCATATGGGTTGAATATTCAAAAGGGGCAGTTGCTTTTCATTATGACGGAGCCGATACATAGAAATTTTGCCGCACTTGTGGCAAAAAAAGCGTATAAGAAAGGAGCGCGGTATGTTGATGTTTCTTTTTCGGCGTATATGGAGTCGGATCCCGTCATTACGGATGTGCGCTTGCGGCATTCTTCCGAAAATGATATAGCGTTTCTACCGCCATACATAAAAGCCCGCTATGATGAGCTCGTGCAGAGACGGGGGGCAATGCTTTCTATCAGGGGGAGCGAATTTCCAGAATTGTTTTATGGAGCTGACGCGGGCCATATTAGCATGATGCAAAGGCAAGTAAAACAATCAAGGCATAGCTTGCATGAGAAAGGTATCGGAGAAGCGGCGATGCATTGGTGCATTGTTGCCGCAGCAACGCCGCAATGGGCAAAACAGATATATCCTCATATGTCTTCAGAAGAAGCAGAAATGCGGCTTTGGGATGATATTTTTTCCATTACCCGCGCTTCACACTCTGACGGCGTTAATCGTCTGTGGAAGCTGGATGCGGAACTGAAGCGCCGCGTGAATATACTGAACGAAATGAAGATAGACCGGTTTCATTATCAGGGACCGGGAACCGATCTGGAAATAGGACTTTCGCCTTTATCAATATTCACCGGAGGCGCTCAAATCAGCAAACGAAACGCTACATTTCAGCCAAATATTCCGAGTGAAGAAATATTCACATCGCCGGACCGCAAGAAGGCAAACGGATATGTGCGGGCAACCAAACCCGTTATGGTGAATAATCAGCTGGTAGAGGGGCTTGAGATGGTATTCAAAAACGGCGTCCTTGTATCTTTTTCTGCCACAAAGGGGGATTCCATTTTCCAGTCGCTTATTGATACGGACAAGGGCGCGCGAAGAATCAACGAACTCGCCATTGTGGGGATTGATTCCCCGGTTTTTCAAAGCGGAATTGTATTCAAAGAAACGCTTTTTGATGAGCAGGCGGCGTGCCACATAGCCCTAGGAAACGGATTTGCTTTTTGTTTTACGGGATACGATAGCATGGCTCCAGAAGAACTGAAAGCGGCGGGATTAAATGCGAGCCTTATACATCAGGACATTATGATATCCGACGAACACACAGATGTTTTTGCAATTACCCATTCCGACAGAGCTGTGCAGGTCATAAGAAAAGGAGAATTTATACTCTAATACAAAGACGGCGCTTTTATGCGCCGTTTTATTTATTGACAAAAGAGTAAAAAAATGCTACCATATTCCACATGAGCATATTAATATAGAGGAGGCACCTATGAGCAGCCGCTCAGAAGTTCTGATAGATGTGATGATGTTAGATGCGATGTACCAAACTGCTGCCATGGACGCAGACGAGGGAGTGGAATCATACAGCATGCTAGTTAACGTCGTTGATTTTTTGGTGGGCATGGTGGGGAGCGACAAAGAGGGCATCCCCGAGCTTATAGAGAAATGCAAAGAAAAAAGAAAGAAGGGGGAATATGCTGTCACGGTTCCCATCGGCATTGCGCTCTGGTTGCTTAAGAAATTCTTTGACCTATACGAAGAAATGCTTGATGCCGGGATGAGTATCTATGATGTTATTGAGGGGAATAGACACTCACCAAGCGCACAATTGCATTAATAATGATACCGCCGGCCACGAACCGGCGGTTTTTTTGTGTTTATCCGGTTATTCACATATTTTATTTTTCCCAGACGGTGTACGATACATATATGAATGGTATTGTCAAGAAAAAATTCCTTTTCGTATCCATAGATGGCCTTATCACTGATATTGCCTGGCAGGTAATCAGGGAGGGGCATGATGCCCGCTATTATATTGAGTCTACTCCCGACCAGGATATTGGTGATGGATTTATTCCAAAAACGGACGACTGGCAGAAGGATGTAGAATGGGCAGATGTTGTTGTCTTTGATGATGTGCTGGGGATGGGTAAAAAGGCTCAAAAGCTCCGGAAAGACGGCAAGCTGGTGGTTGGGGGTACGGCCTATACCGACATGCTTGAAGATGATCGTTCATTCGGACAGGAAGAACTCAAAAAAGCAGGCGTTCCTATTTTGCCCTACCAAAGCTTTTCTTCCTTTGACGAAGCAGTCAATTATGTAAAAACAAACCCAGGACGCTATGTCATCAAATCAAGTTTGGATGCACAAAATATCAAACAGCTTCTGTTTGTCGGTGAAGAAGATGACGGGCGGGATGTCGTCCAGCTTCTTGAGGCGTATAAAAAATCGTTGTCCAAAAAAATAAAACTGTTTTTGCTGCAAAAGCGGGTGGTTGGCGTTGAGGTTGGGGTGGGCGCCTTTTTTAACGGTAAAGAATTTATATATCCCATTAATGTCAATTTTGAGCACAAAAAACTTTTTCCTGGAGATATAGGGCCCTCAACAGGAGAGATGGGAACAAGCATGTTTTGGAGCGCTCCAAACAAGATATTCAACAGTACGCTTAAAAAAATGGAAAGCAGGCTTGCCGAAGAGGGATATGTCGGCTACATGGACCTTAATTGTATCGTGAATGCGAATGGCATTTACCCGCTGGAGTTTACGGCACGCTTCGGGTATCCCACGATAAGCATCCAGCAAGAAGGCATCCTCAATCCGATTGGAGAATTTTTATATCAGCTTGCCGCGGGCGAACAAGTAAAACTCCGTACCCGGAGCGGCTTTCAGGTAGGCGTTCGTCTGGTTGTTCCGCCGTTTCCATTCTATCGGGATATCAAAACATTCGAAATAAATTCAAAAGACGCGGTTATCTTTTTTAAAAAACCGCAGCGCGATGGCATTCATATAGAAGATGTAAAAGAGGTGAATGGGGAATGGGTTATCACCGGAACATCGGGGGTTGTTCTGATAGTGGTTGGTATTGGTCAAACCATGAAGCAGGCAAAGGTGCAGGCGTATAACCGGATAAAAAATATCATGATGCCGAATATGTATTACCGTAAAGACATTGCGGATAGGTGGTTTGAGGATAGCGATAAGCTCCACAATTGGGGGTATCTCCGAGATTTATAATACCTTCCATGTTTTCGTCTTCCAGTGCCTATATTCTTGCTTTTCTTGCGCTTCTCAATCCGTTCGCGCTTTTTTTGTATTTACAGCCGGTCATGTCCGCGCTCTCGCGGAAAGATTTCTTAATTGTGCTCGCGAAAGCGTCGCTTATCTCATTTTTGATATTTTATATATTTTCACTTACCGGCACATTCTTATTTGAGGATATTTTTAGGATACATTTTGAATCCTTCAGAATATTTGGAGGAATTATTATCTTTGCGCAAGCGTTTTTGTTTGTGGTGCAGGGGCGGTTGGCGCTATTAGGCATGAAAGAGAGCCTTGATGACCTTGCCTCAGAAATAGCGCTCCCATTTTTTGTGGGAGCAGGCACGATTTCCGTAAGCATACTGATAGGGTCTGAATTTAACGCAATGGAGGGCTTCTCCGTGCTTTTTTTGATATTGTTCATTAATTACATCTGTATTTTCGTTCTCATGATGCTGAGGGAGCTGTTTTCCAAGAAATTAAAAGTTGCGTTTGATAAGGTTATGGGGATATTGCTTCGGTTAAGCGGATTTTTTATAGGAGCGGTGGGTCTTGATATGGTGGTGACGGGAATACGGCGCCTTTTTTTCTAGGCATTTGGGGCACTTACACCCATAGGGTTTTATATAATCATTAAAATAACTTCTTCCATAGTCATACGAAAGCTCCTCTCCAGGCTTAATGTTCCGCTTTGCGTAGATAAAAATATGTCTCCGCACAACATCCGCTTCGCAATTCGGCCGGCAGGAGTGATTGATGTATCGTGCGATATTTTTACGCGATATGCCATCCACTGTCCAGCGCGAATTTAACTCAAAAAGATATCTGCCGTTATTTTTATCCGCTTCCTCATTGGTAATAATGGGACCGAAGTATTCAATAATAAAAGACCCTCGCTTGATGTAATCATTAGTAAAAAGACCGAGACCCGTCTTGCTTCGTTTTACAGAAAGGGAGTATTTTGATTTTCGTACCGCTTGTTTTTTTGGCATGGTTCATATTATGCAATATGACTTTATGCCTTGCAAGTATTTTGGAAGAAACAAAAAAACCCGCGTTACGCGGGTTTTTTTGTCTGTTTAGTATCGGCGTCGTGGTGGACGGTTCTGCCGGTAGCAGTCTCTGCACTGGAGTTTGTCCATGCGCGCAGGGTCCGGTTCAAACGGGAGCTCCTTGATGTCGCCTCCGCAGTTTGAACATTTCCAGTTGCCTTGATACATTTTGCGCTCCATAGGGCGCTTGTCGTCTTCGTAAGCCACTGTAATGTATGATTTGATTAATAATTATGACCTGTAAGCAAACTTGTAGAGTAGGTCGTATGTGCCGGCATACTCGTTAAGTCCAGCAATTAGCCCATTATACATCATCCCAGGCTTTTGTACACAATAGAAAACCCGCATAAATATGCGGGTATGTGTTCATTAATGCGATGTCATATGCCGAGATTGTCCCATTCGTTTTAAGAATAGGTAATGAGAGTGTATTGCGCTCCAGAATGTTTTATTCACGCGGTAGCGAATACCGAATTTTTTGCATGTCTTTTCTACGATGGGCGCGATACGCGGGTAATGAATGTGGCTTATCCGATGGAACAGATGATGCTCTACCTGGTAGTTTAATCCTCCGAGATAAAATGTTAAAAACGGATTGTTGGGCGAGAAATTAACTGTTGTTTTGAGCTGGTGGACCATCCATTCGCTTGGTATGCGCAGTGTTTCGGGGTTAGGAAGCGGGTGCTCCGTTTCATTCATAGAGTGTGCGAGCGAAAAAATAATTGCCGCTACAAATCCTATACTGAATATGCCGAACGCATAGCAGGCGAGCACAGTCCACCATGAGTGATACAGCATTGGAATAATGAACGCAAGATTCCAAAATATTATCTTGCCTGCCCAAAACATAACTCGGTCCATAAGATTGATGTGCGTTCCGTTTGAAGACGGCAACAAACTTCTTTTAAATGCCTTAAAGTCAAAATGCCATCTAAAAAATATCAATCCATATAAAAACCAGAGATAGATATGCTGGTACGCATGCATCCGACGTCGTGGCTGATCCGGAGCCATGCGGGCAAGTATGCCAAAATCAATATCGTCATCTTCTCCCTGAATGTTGGTATATGTATGATGGGCTATATTGTGGCTCTTTCTCCAAAAGAATGAGCTGCCGCCGATAATATCAAGTGTATAGCCAAAGATATAATTAACCCATTTTCGGCTTGAGAGCGCTCCGTGGTTTGCGTCATGCTGGACATTGAATCCTATTCCTATGGCCGCAAACGAAAGAAGAAGGGTATATAGAATTGCTTCTATCCATGTATGTGTCGTAAAAACGAGTAAATAATACGCGCCTCCGAACCATGCAAGCATGAATGCCGCTTTCAGGAACATGAGCGGATGATCCCTCTTTTTCTCTCCCGTTCTTTTGAAATAGTCTTCTACGTTTTGCGTGAGCTCCCGGCTAAATTCCGCTTTTTTTTCGAATGTTATATTGTCTCCGATTCTCATTAGAATCTCCTTTGCAAAGAACAGATATGGTTTTTAGTATACAATAAAAAATCACTCTTGAACAGAGTTTTTGTGTGATGTTGTATGTAATATCACATGGCCAGTTGTTTAATGTCTATCCTTGCCAGAAAGTGCGCTCTCGCATTATCATATGACTATGATATTTCATCACCGACATAACGACGGAGAAGTCTGCAGCGGTTGGTGTTGCCGGGGCGGCAGTCTTTCGTGGGGGATATTCTTTCTCTTGCTCGGGCTCTTTTTTCTTGCCCGGGAGATGGGATGGATATCGTTTAGCGTCTCTTTTTGGCCGGGATTGTTCATTGTGCTCGGCTTGTATCTTATCATTCGACGAATATAATACACTATGAAAATTTTTATTGCGGTGCTTGTTGCGGCGTGCGTCGTTGCATTTGGATGGTACATGTTGCGCGGGCCACAGCAGGCAGACAATCCCGATTCGTCCAACGGGGTAACAGATACCAGTAATAATCAACAAACGACTCCCGACACATCTGCTGAAGACGGAGCTCGTGAAGTTTCTATGCAATTTGCAATTATTAAAGAGGGCACCGGAATTGGTGCGGAGAAAGGCGATGTGGTAACGGTACACTACACCGGCTGGCTTGAAAACGACACAAAGTTTGATTCAAGCGTAGACAGAGGGACGCCGTTCAAGTTTATTTTAGGTGCGAGAGAAGTTATCCCCGGCTGGGATGCGGGCGTTGAAGGTATGAAAGTGGGTGAGGTGCGGAAACTTGTTATACCGCCGGAGCTGGCATACGGCGAGCGGGGCATCCCGGGTGCGATACCGCCTAACTCCACGCTTATTTTTACGGTAGAAATGCTCGCCATTAATTAATTTTTTATTCAGCAGTATAAGAAAAGGTCGGGGACAATATTTCGAATAGCATGTTGCATAAAATCTCATTCATCCTTCTTGTTGTGGGGGGACTTAACTGGCTCGTGTTTGCAATTTTCGATTGGGAGATAGGGACTATCTTCGGGGGGTCTGATGTAATTATTTCAAAAATTATTTACATATTAGTCGGTCTTGCAGCGGTATATCTTCTTGTCACCCACAAGAAAGATTGCAGGCATTGCATGGGGAAGGGAAATGCCCCGCAAGCGCAGGCGTAGTTGATTCTTGTTTAAAAGCGGCTCTATGCGAGCCGTTTTTAATTATCTATGATACAAGGAATGCAAATAAAACGGGTCTTGTATGTTGTATCTTTTGTTGTTCTCGGATGTCTCCTTCAGTTGCTGATACACGCGGGAGTTGAGATGTGGTACATCTCGCTTCTTCTTCGGGACTTCCCGCGCTTTAGCCTGGGATTTTCCTGGGAGATTTGGTTCTTGATACACCATATCGGCGCTGGCGTTCTATTTGTAGCCGGCATCGTATTCGGCTGGTGGCAGGGGCACTATTGGTGGAAGCGGATATACGAAAAGAAAAACCCATGACACAAGATGCATTATCTATAAATCATTTACGCAAGGGGTATGGCAAAACGCTTGCGGTGGACGACGTTTCGTTTTCTATAAAAGAAGGCGAGTTTTTCGGTTTTTTAGGTCCGAATGGCGCAGGCAAAACAACGACTATCCAGTGTATTACCGGGGTGAGTAATTTTTCTGAGGGCGATATCGCAGTATTCGGATTTGATGTAAAAAAACAATATCGTGATGCGCGTTTGCAGATAGGCCTTTCTCCGCAAGAATTTACCATAGACCTTTTTATGAAGGTAAAAGATGTTTTTGATTACATGGCGGGCTATTACGGAATGAGGGGAGATGAGCGTAAAAAACGGGTTACGCACATCATCCACACATTTGAGCTTCAGGAACACGCAGAAAAACAATTTCGGATGCTTTCAGGGGGGCTGAAGCGCCGAGTGATGATGGGTCGCGCACTGGTGCACGACCCAAAGTTGATTATTTTAGATGAGCCCACCGCAGGAGTGGATGTAGAATTGCGGCACGATATTTGGCGATATCTGCGCGATCTTAATCGGGCCGGAAAAACTATTTTACTGACATCGCATTATCTGGAGGAGGTGGAAAAGCTATGCAGCCGCATAGGCATTATTTACGGCGGGAAAATGGTTGCGCTGGGAGACAAGGAGGATTTTCTTGACGGAGGCAAGACATTAGAAGAAAAATATTTTGAAATAACAGGCAATCATGCAAAGTAGTATGAAGGTAAATTGGATGGGTGTGTATATGCTGATACGGCGCGAGACTGACCGGTTTTTTCGCGTTGCGATGCAGGCTTTTTTGACACCGTGGATATCCGCGCTTTTGTATATTTTTATTTTCGGCTTTATTGTCGGGCAGCGCATCAGTGTAATAGGGGGCATATCCTATATTGAGTTTGTGTTGCCGGGTATTTTAATGATGAATGTTATCTCTTCCGCATTTTCACAGACTGCATTTACGCTCTATATCCAGCGTTTTACCCGAAGCATTGAAGAGATACTTGCAGCTCCTTTTTCGCATGCCGAAATGATTATCGGGTATGTAGTAAGCGGTATATTCCGGGGGGTTATCGTGGGGCTTGGCATATTTATTATTGCTATATTCTTTCATGCGGCAAACATATCTCATGCAGGGCTTTTTATTTTTTATGTATTAGCTGTTTCTGTCGTATTTTCTTTGGTGGGACTTATAGTTGCATTGTGGGCCGATAATTTTGAACACCTCAACATTCTGAATATATTTGTCATTATGCCCCTGAGTTTTTTAGGGGGTGTATTTAACTCCATTTCTATGCTGCCACCACTTATGCAGCATGTCGTGCGGTTTAATCCGTTCTTCTATTTTATCGATGGCATCCGTTATTCCATGATAGGCGTTCGGGAGTCCCACGCTATTATTGGAGCTGTTATTATTATTGGACTTATGGCGGGTCTTACGGTGCTTGTATATTATCTTTTCCGAAAAGGATACGGTTTGCGTCAATAGAAAAATTGCCCTACAATGTTAAGAAAAAAAGGAGGAACATTGTGCTTAAAAAAATAATACGGCCGATATATAAGATGGAAGACGGAACGGTTATTCGCTGCGCGATAGCAGGTATGATAGTAGCGCTTATCTTGTTTTCAGTAAGTCAGATTTTTAAATATTAATGTTTCCTTTGTGTGTTATCTAAGGCGCTCCCGTAAAGTGGAGCGCTTTTCTTTTTTGTATATTTGTGGTACTGTGAGTTGATTTTGACAATTTACATATGGAGGTATGTGTTGATGGAATGGTATGACCACGTCATGTTTGACTCCGAAGCAAAAAATATTTCTGATACTGTAGATGCTTTTTTACGGGATGAGGCCATGCCTGTTATCGCTGGCTTTGAAGAGCGCGCAGAGTTTCCTCATGCGCTTGTATCTATCATGGCGAAGATCGGGCTTTTTGGCGTCACGATACCTGAAGCATACGGTGGGAGCGGCTTCAACAGCAAGATAGCGTCGCTTATCGCGCGCAAGATTGCCTATGTATCCGGAGGGCTCCATCTGATCTGGACCGCAAACAGTTCTCTTGCTGCGTTTCCTATTATGTATGCGGGGAATGAGATTCAAAAAAAGAATATTTTGCCTCTTCTTGCAAGCGGAGAAAAGCTCGGATGTTTTGGTTTGACGGAAGCTGAGGCAGGCTCGGATGCGGCATCGCTCAGGATGCGTGCAACCAAACAAAAACGCGGATGGGTGCTGAACGGTTCTAAGATTTTCATTACGAATGCGTACAATGCTTCCGTGGGTGTTTTATTTGCGCGCACCGGCTCTGGGAGGCATGATATCTCAGCATTCATTATTGAGAGCCATACGCCTGGCTTTGCTGATATAGTGGGCGTTACGGTCAACAAAATAGAGAAACACATTCTTGCATGTTCTGATTTTTGCGAGATAGTGTGCGATAATGTTGTTCTGCCCGAAAGCGCTCTTTTGGGTGAGGAGAATAAGGGATTTAAGATAGCAATGGCCACGCTTGATGGCGGACGGATAAATATCGGAGCTCAGGCGCTAGGCATTGCGGGAAGAATATTTGATGAAGCGCTCGTATACACCAAAGATAGGCGTCAGTTCGGCAAGTCTATATGGGATAACCAATCCGTTCAATTTCATTTTGCTGAATGGCACGCGTCACTCCTTTCGGCATGGTTTACTGTTCTTAGTGCGTCTACAATACGCGATGAGGGAAATATAGCGATCACGCCAATCGCATCTGCGGCAAAATTGCAGGCAACGGAGTCTGCGTATGCTGTTGCGACGCGTGCAGCCAGATATCTTGGCGGCATGGCGGTGACAAAGGATATACGGATATTTTTACGCGTATTTGAGACATTCAGCACGACTATTTATGAGGGCAGTTCGGAAATGCAAAAGAAAGTCATTGCACGAGAACTGAAACACCAATAAAAAAACAAGAAACCGTTCCGCGTACGTGGTGCGGTTTTTTTATTGCTTGTTTTTTTGAAAGAATCATGCACAATAAGGGTATATTTCGTTCATTAAAAGGAGGCTCTTAGCCGTGGAGCAGAAGCAGAATAAGAGATTTGTGCTGGACACGAGCGTGTTGATTCACGATCACAAGGCCTTGGAACATTTTAGTGAGCATGGGCATGATATTGTTATTCCTACATGGGTGGTTGACGAATTGGACCGGTTCAAGCACGAGCAAGGATACCGAGGAGTTAACTCGCGAAAAGCGTCTAAGCTTCTAGAAAAGATGGAACATGACCGGAGATTGCGGATTGAGTTCCGTACATCCAAAGAGGCAGAAGCCGCAAAAAGCATGGAGAGCAACAATGATTTGCGTATTATTTTGTGCGCAAAGTATGTCCAGGAGGAGCATGCCGGCGATACGGTCATATTGGTGAGCAAAGATACAAATTTGCGCATTAAGGCAAGGGCATGCGGTATTGCCGCCGAAGACTATAAAAGTGACAAGATTATTTCTTCTATTGCCGATCTGTATAAGCATCCGAAAGAAGTTCAGATAGAAGATGGGGCGTTTCTCGATAAGCTATTAAGGGATTTTAATATAGTTGTTGACGAATGGAAGGAGTTGTATGGAAGCGAATATTACCCAAATGAATGCTGTCGCTTTATGCTGCGCGATACGGAGCGGTTTGCGCTTGCGCGGTTTTTGAATGGCAAGTTTCATAGAGTAGATAAGCCCCAAATTCCTCCGAAAGATAAGCGCAGAGAATTTGCATCAATCCATCCCATCAATGAGGAACAGGCTTTTGCCTACCACCTCCTTACAGCGCCGGAAGTGCATCTGGTGACATTAGCGGGCGATGCCGGCACGGGCAAAACCCTAATCAGTTTACTCGCGGGCGCTATACAGGTAAAAGGAGACCTGTACGATCAGATATTGGTTTTTCGTCCAAACATTGAAATTGGGAGATCGCTCGGGGCGTTACCGGGGACAGTTGATGAAAAATTTGAACCATGGAAACAGCCTATCTTTGATAATCTTTCTTTGATATTGCGTTCTGATAAAGAGCTGTCGGCAGTATTCAAGAAAAACGGAAGCAAGGACAAGGACATCTCCAATGCGGGGTTGAGTATGCTTTTGAAAAGCGAGCGGATAGAAATTTCTCCCATCACATTCTTGCGCGGACGGAGCTTTAATCGTAAATTCGTTATTATTGACGATGTGCAGAACCTCACGCCGCAAGAAGTAAAAACGGTTATTACCAGAATGGGAGAGGGCACAAAAGTTGTTCTTGCCGGAGATGTGAGCCAGATAGACGACCCGCATCTTGATCCTATTTCAAACGGCCTTGCGTATACCGTTGCACGATGGCAGGGGCAGGATATTTTTGGCCATGTCGCCCTACAAAAAGGCGAGCGGTCGCGTCTTGCAGAGCTTGCCTCAAAATTGATGTAAACACAAAACCTCCCTATTCGGGAGGTTTTACTATTGGTTTTTCATATTGGTATAATGATGGGAGTATTATCATTAATCGTCCGAAACATGTATGAAAAGAATAAGCAGCAAAGAATTTGAAGAACATGTCGGCAAGGATTTATATAGCAAGGGACTGGATCAACAGAAACGGAATATCCTGGAGTCCGCTTTTTTGGGGGATAAAGATGAGGGGAAGATAACTCAGCGCGAGGCGGAACAGACACTAAAACACATAGAAAAAAACAGACACAAACTGAATTTGTCCGAAGACGATATAAAGAAATTCAGGGAAGTGCTGGACAGAAGAATGCGCTAACGTATAAGTAAAAAAACAACCCCGCGTCGGACGGGGTTGTTTTTTGTTGCTTATGAACGAGAGTCGTACGAATTTCGGGCGTTGCTGTAATTGCTTCGTTTCGGTTCAAATCGTTCGTTTTCGTCGTACTGAGAGCGGCTACGCTTTGGTTCAAACCGTTCATCTGGGTTGTATGCTGTAGTCGTATTGCTTGGCTCAAATTGCTCTTCATAGGTGCTGTGCCGCTGTTCTTGGCGCTTTGCTCCTTGATAGCTGCGCCCTCTTTCCTGCGGCTGCGGATATGGATAATACATCGGCTGTTCCGCGTAGCCGTATCCATAACGCTCCTTAGTTCTTATGTCGGTAAGGAGATAGCGGATAATCGCGATAATTACGAGAACGAGCAAAAGGAAGAGAAGCAGATAGAGGAATGTGGATGGCTCTCCGGTTTGGGTAGTGAATAGTGATGCAAGGAGGGTGCGGTTTTGTCCGGCTGTCGCGATGTTTATCGGGTTGCCGCTCGAGTCATATTGGATCTGTGTAGGTACACCTCCGCAGCAGCAACATGATGTTGGCTGTGTATTGGTTGTCGTAGTAATAACAGTCGGAGGCTGTGTCGGTGGAGTGCTTACAACGGTTACCGGGACTACCTGCACGGAACAATTTGCAGTATTGCTGCGTCCTTGTCCGTCAGTTGCGGTAACTGTTGCAAATTTTGTTCCGGTCGTTCCAAATGTTACGCTTCTGCTTTGGGTGAATCCGGTTACATCACCGGTCCATTGGAATGTTACCGGCGCAACGCCTCCCGCGTACCCTGCAACAAATGTTACAGTGTTCCCTATGGTTATTGTTGGGCTGCTTACGGAACACGCTACATTGAAGGTGCCGGTAATCGGGGGCTGTGTATTATCCACGAATACGGTTACTGAATCAGTCGCTGACTTCCCGTCTTTTGTGCAAGTAACGGTGTACGTTGTTTCAAACGATGGCGATACAAGCTCTGAGCCGGATTTTGATTTGCTCCCTGACCATCCGTTTGATGCACTGCAGTAATCTGCATTTGCCGAACTCCATACAAGAACTGTGCTTTCTCCACGATTGATAGTTATAGGGGCTGCAGTAATGTCTACGGTGGGCGTTATAGTCTGCACTGATACAATCACGCTATCGGATACTTGACCGGAATTATTGTAACAGGTGATAGTGTACGTCGTTGTGTTTGTAGGAAACACCGTTTGGCTTCCGGAGAGTGATTTAGAACCGCTCCATCCGTTTGTTGCTGAACATGAGGTTGCATTATTGGATGACCAGGTAAGCACCGAGCTGTTTCCTTGGTTGATAACCCCCGGGTTTGCTGAAATAGAAACCGTAGGAAGATTTCTCTGCACATTTACTGTTACACTGTCTGTTGCTACGCCGCCAGTTACTCCCGTACAAGTGAGCGTGTATGTTTGCTGGTTTGAAAGGTTGCCTGTTGATTGTGAGCCTGAAGTGCCAAACCACCCGTTTGGAGATACAGAGCAGCTTGCAGCGTTTGAAGATGTCCAATTGATCGTTGCTGAGCTATTCTCGGAAATAGTAATTGATGAATCGTTGCCATTTGCCTTAATGTCGGCGGTCGGACCCACTGAAGTGACCGTTACCGTTACGCTGTCAGATGCCTGTCCTGCGTTGTTTGAACAGGTGATAGTGTACGTCGTTGTGTGAAAAAGTGAGACAACTTGGCTTCCGAAAGTGTTTCGTGAGCCGTTCCAGCCTGACGCGCCTGATGCGTTACAAGTCGTTGCATTAGACGATGTCCAGGTAAGTACGCTTGGGTTTCCTTCAGCTACCTGGTTTGGATTTGCTGAAATAGATACCGTCGGCAATGATTGTGGTTCGGTTACGAATACCGTTACGCTGTCAGATGCCTGTCCTGCGTTGTTTGAACAGGTGATAGTGTACGTCGTTGTGTTTGTAGGAAACACCGTTTGGCTTCCGGAGAGTGATTTAGAACCGCTCCATCCGTTTGTTGCTGAACATGAAGTTGCATTATTGGATGACCAGGTAAGCACCGAGCTATTCCCCTCCATGATAGAGGATGGCGCGGCGGAAATAACAACCGTCGGCAATATCTGTGACTCTACATTTACTAATACACTGTCTGTTGCCGAAC
>PFCO01000003.1:73831-74224 GCA_002772995.1 Candidatus Niyogibacteria bacterium CG10_big_fil_rev_8_21_14_0_10_46_36 | reverse complement strand
GCTTATTGTCGCGCTTGCATTGTATCCGATGGTGATCGGTCCATCACTGCCGTTTGCTTTGATATCTACAGTAGGGGATGCTGCCTGCTCAACAAATATTGTTACGCTGTCAGATGCGCTGCCACCATTGCCCGTGCAGGTGATTGAATATGTTTTTGTATTAATAAGATTGCCGGTTGACTGTGAGCCTGAAGTATTCTTTGAGCCCGACCATGAACCTGATGCAGTACATGAGCTTGCATCTGTTGATGTCCAGCTGAGAGTCGCGCTTGAGTTGTGTCCGATAGTTATCGGTCCGTCGCTGTTATTTGCTTTAATGTTTACTGTAGGCGGAGTAGCCGACTGTACCTGCACCGTTACGCTGTCAGACGCATTGCCGCCATTTCCGGTACA